>JAQUPL010000018.1 GCA_028716565.1 Candidatus Omnitrophota bacterium | reverse complement strand
GTTGAGGGCAAACGCGGCCCCTACCAAAGAACCAATGCTGGTTCCGGCTATACACTTGACTTCTATGCCTGCGTCGGCCAGCGCCCGTATTACACCGATATGGGCCCATCCCCGCGCGGAACCGCTGCCCAGCGCCAGACCGATATTTTTCGGAAAACCCGAGTTATGGTCTGACATACTCACCGCCGATCTTCTTGAGAAGTTGACCCCTGGGACTTATCCGTTTCATTCTTGTTCGTAAGATCCCGCACGATTATCTCAGCGCCGGTACGCAATCGACCCGCTCCGCTGGTGACCACCTTTTCGCCGTGAGCCAAACCATCACGCACTTCAGCGAGTTGTTCCTCTATGACGCCCACCTGAAGGGTTCGCCTAACCGCCTTTTTTCCGTCCACAACGAAGACGTAATACGTGCCGCTTCCAGGGAGGCGCTGCAGGGCATCGCGCGGGACGGAAAGGGTCCGTCGTTTGCCCATGAACAACTTCACCTTGGCAAACATCCCGTCCACGAGCTTGCCCGCCTGATTGGGCACTTGAATCCTCACGCGAAAGGTGCGCGTCTGACGATCCACCATCGGATTGATAACAATCACTTTTCCGGAGAACTCCTCTCCTGGAAAAGAATCAACCGTGATCATGGCAGTGGCTTCAATGGCAACGCGCCCGATGTCTCCCTCGGGCAAATCGATATCCGCTTTCAGAGATGTCTGATCCACAATACGAAGGAGTTGGACTCCGGGCGCAACCGCCTGACCTATTTCCACATTTCTTTCCACGACGGCGCCGGTAATCGGTGAGCGGATGTCGGTATCGTTGAGATGTTCCAGGGCGGAACCCAAGGCGGCCTTTGCCTGGTTACGTTGTGCCGTAACAGAAGATACTGTCTCCCTGGCGGTTTTAAAGGCCGCCTCCACCGCATCAAAGCGGCTTTGCGGAATGACCCTTTCTTTCAGCAGTTCCGTTGCTCTGATGTAATCCTTCTCGGCCCGTTCAAACTGAGCGTTAGCCTGTAGAATCGCTGCTTCCGCAGCCGCAAGGGCTGCCCGCACCTGTTTGACCGCAAGATCGAGGTTCGTCCTGTCCAATCGGATCACGACCTGACCGCTTTTAACGCGATCCCCGACATCAACCAGAACCCCTGTTACGGTCCCTGCCACTTTGGGACTCAGCGGGCTTACCTCTCGGGCTTTCAGCGTGCCGACAGCACTGATCTCTTCGCGAAACTCATGTTGAACAACAGCCGCGATTGTGACCGGCAGCGCTTTATCGACCGCCTGCACATCGATGTCTTTTTGCTTTTGTTTGCTGAAAACTTGAAACACAATGATTGCAATTACAACAACGGAAACGGCAATCATGATATATGCTGATTTTCGCTTCATTTGGCAGGTTCCTCTCCCTTGATGTCAGATTCCTTCACGACCTTTGCACCCACTGCTCTCTGAATGGCAGCGAGCGCAACGTTGTAGTCATAAAGAGCCTGGGTGTGAGTCGCTTCAGTTCGAGTCAAGGACGTCCGGACATCCAACACATCGGTATTTGTGCCTTCTCCCGCCCGGTATCTGACCCGTGCGTGGCGATAGGCCTCCCTGGCCGTCTTTAGCGCACTCTCGGCCGCCTCGATATTCTTTTCCGCTTTCCCAAGGTTGAGAAAGGCCTGGCGCACCTCAAGCCGAATGCGGTCTTTTGTTTTATCATGCTCAATTCTTGCCTGTGCAAGTTGGGAGCTCGCCTCTCTGACCCTGGCCCCTGTCTTCCCCCAATTCCAGAGGGGAAGCTGCGCCACCATTCCAACCGTCCAGTGGTCTCCACCTTCCAGATCCCGGGTATCGCCTTTCATGTATTCGTATCGCCCTTCCAGGGCAACGGAAGGCATATATTCTCCTTTCGCCGCCCTGAGCCCCTGCTCTACAGCGGCAATTTTGAAAGTGATTGCCGAAATCTCCGGACGTCGATCGAGGGCCAATTTGGTGAGATGAGAAAGATCGTCTTCCGGCTTCAGAGGCCGCCCCAAGGCCTCTGTCAAACTGACCGATTCTTCAAGTGGGATGACCAGCAAGTTTTTCAGGGCAGAGTGAGCCAAATCAACTGCGTTATCGGCCGCATTCAGCTCCGTTCGGGTATTGGCCAATTCCGTGCGGGTGCGCAGAAGGTCGATTTCCGGATTCGTTCCCTTTTCCACCAGTATGGTAACATCGTGTTCGTGTACTGCAAGTAGATCGTGGGCCTCTGCGGCGACTTTCTGAAATGCCTCGGCCACCTGCACGGTCCGGTAAGCGCGCGTAACCTGGAAAGTGAGTTCCTCTTCGATGGCTTTTTTCCCTTGGGCCTGGGCGTCCCGCGAATACTGCGATGCCTTGTACGCCGCATCCAGCCGGCCACCCAGGAAAATGGGCTGCTGGATTACGATCCCCGCCTTGTAAAGATCGCGGTCCATAAAGGTCAGTGATTGCGGTCCCATTGCAAAACTCAGTTCCTTGTCCAGTCGTGCGTAGGATGCCTCCGCCCCCAAAAAAGGAAGCATGGCCGCCCTGGCTTGAGTTATCTTTTCCTCGGCTTGACTAAGGGCTTCTTGGGTGAGAAGGATGTCGTGGCTGCGATGCGACGCAATCAGCAGGCAATCATTCAGCGACAGGTACAGACGCCCGTTCCTTTCGAATCTCCGAAGCAGCTCATTGGGAGACGAGGTAAAATCACTTTGCATTTCTGGCGATAACCCGGCAGTCGCTGTCGAATAGCTGTGCGGTA
>JAQUPL010000017.1 GCA_028716565.1 Candidatus Omnitrophota bacterium | reverse complement strand
TGTGCACACCATCTAATTATGAGTCCGGATTTCCTGAAAAACGGGTAACACTTTTTTGTTAATGGTGACGGTAATAGAGCCGTTTTTGCGCAGCCAGGATTCGACGGCGATACGCCATGCGGATTCGGCTGACGATTTTTGATTGTCCTTCATGTTTTCTAAAATATGTTTTTGCAACGCTACGATCCATTCATAGACATTCCTCCTTTGGCGTTTGGTAAATGTTTGTTTTGTTGTAAAGAAGGCCTGACAGGCGTTTTGGCCGTTTAAACACGGTCGCTGCCCATGGTTTAGATTGTGCGCGGCAGCGGCGCTATACGCCTCGATGTGTTCGCGGGGGCAAGCGGAAGCCATTGACAGTAGCGAACGCAGTTCCGATTTAAGCTCGCCCTGCGCATGTTCGATTCCACCGTTGTACGGCGCATAATAGACCGGGCTGTTCAGCGGTATGACAAAATATTCGGACAGGACGTCGTTAATCGCCGCGTGGTTCATGTTGCCGCCATTGTCGCGTTTTAAAAACAGCGGAGCGCCGAACCGTTTGAACTGCGCGGCCAGGTATCCGGCGATTTCTTCGCCGCAGGGACATTCACCCGCCATAGGGCTGAACTTATACCGTGACGCCAAGTCCTGCACTTGATTAAGATAGACCTTCTTTCCTTGGGCGTCACGCTGTTCATATTCCGATGCGTCCATGGCCCAGATAACCCCAGGAGCAAGCCACGCGATGCGCCGCAGATTGTTCCTCTGGTCTGTATGCACGTCGTGCCGCGCCATAGCGACGAGCGCCATCAAAACACGGCGGGAGATACCGGCCGCATAGCGCCGGTAAAGATCACCCGCGCCGATGGTACGCTTTACACCATGCGCAAGTTGCCCAATACCTGCCGATAAGGCACTTAAGTCCAGCGGCGCGATCTTTTTAGGACCAGGCCGCCGGACACACGGTAGCGGCGCTTGTCGCCGTTGACGCCAGCGCATGACATTGCCATAGGGCAGTTTCATGGTATGGCAGATCGAACGGAACGGCAACAGCGATTGCCGTTTAACGGCATCGATAATGGCAAGCATTCGAACTATCGCCGCTCCTTTCGGTTCCGTTTTTTTTTCGCATGATACAGTTCATAGGCTGCCAGCAGGTTCCGTACTTCCTCGGTCTGCTTGGCAAGATATAACTGCTTCTCCAGTTCCGCTACGCGTTTCTGCAACAACTCCTTCTCTGTATCCACGGCAGCCGGCGGTCTGCCCGGCAAGCGGTCTTCCAGGGCCGTGTTCATCGCGTTGAGCGCCCGGTTCTCCCATTCGTACCATGTTTTGCGCGAGACGCCGAGCTGCTGCGCCGCTTCCGTTGCGGTCATCCCGCCCGAACGGACTTTGATCAACAGCGTCATGCGTTGCCGCGCTAACTCCTGCTTGTCCTTGTGACTCATGCGTATTCCCCGGTTCAAGGATTATGACTTCATCTCAATTTTCGCTTCCGGCTCCATCCGTACCGCTTCCTGCAATTTGACAAGACGGGTCGTCAGTTTGTTCCGCAGGATTGTTGTCCCAAAACGCTTTTGCTCCAGTAACATCTGCAAGCGCGGACTCAGCGCCGGACCCTGCTTTAAATTGACTCTGGGCTCCAGCGCTTGCAGCATCCCTTCCATCGCCCGCGTCTGCCAGTGCGACAGCAGCGCCCACGGGATGGTCAACTCCCGGCACACTTCCCCCGGTTTTCTCCGGTCCGACCAGATCGATAACACCGCCCGGCACTTCTCCTGCGCCGTAAAGACCGTCCTCTGTTTTTTTATCTTCGTCGCCTTCTCTGTTTTTTCCATGATCTTGTTCTCCCTGGCCTAATGAATAAATTAACTCCCGCGCATTTTGCTTCTCATTGTCAAGCGTCAGCCGCAGCTTGCCTTTCTCCGCCCGCAGAACAACCGACTGCCCTTCCATCCGGCCTACCATGTAAAACGGCGAGCGCGGTTTGCCCCGCAGCGCCATCTCTAATAGATTTTCCTGAATGCCGTGTTCGATGGTCTTGCGCAGTTCCGTCTGTATCTCAAAATATCGGTCCGCCGGACACAAGCCGCCGATGCCCTGGTGCGGTCGCTGATGATTGTAATACTTCACCCACAAACGAATACGCTCCTGCGCGTTTTCAAAACTGTCAAACTGCGCCCGATTTAAATACTCAAGATATATCGTCTTCCAGAACCGCTCGATCTTGCCCAACGTCATCGGATGGTGCGGCTGCGATTTAATGTGGTGTATGTGGTCCTTCTTAAGCTCCCCCTCAAACCGCGTATTGCCGCGCCAGCTCGTATACTGGCGTCCATTGTCCGTCAACATCTCTTTAGGCGGATTGTACTCCGCCGCTGCGCGGCGATACACCTCGATCACACTGTCCGACGTCTGGCTCCGGAATAAATCCAGGCCTGTTATGTACCGAGAATAATCGTCGATGTAACCGATAAGATAGGCGTACTTGCCGCCCAGGCGAAACGTAAAAATGTCCGTCTGCCAGAGTTGGTTCGGCGTGCTCCGCTCGAAAAATCGCGGTCGTCTCATATTGCGGTGCGGTTTTCTTCTGCCGGGAGGACTTATCAGCGAAGACTCATGCAGCGTTTTGCGCACCGTCTCCGGGCTAGCGGATAGAAAAAACATCCGGCGCAGCACCTGCGAAATCCGCTTGACGCCAAAACCCGGATGCGTACGCTTGAGCGATACGATCTTCTCCTTTACCGGCAACGGGCAGCGCCGTTTCACACCGCCCGGTTTACAGGGAGACAATCCTGCTTCGCCCTGCTTTCGGTAGCGCCGTAGCCAGTTGTAAAGCGTCGTCTTGTGTATGCCGCTCTCCTTGATTATCAGCGCGGCCGGCAACCCTTCTTCAAAAAAGAGCTTTACAAGCTTTAAACGAAAATCCAACGGATAATATCGTTCC
>JAQUPL010000016.1 GCA_028716565.1 Candidatus Omnitrophota bacterium | reverse complement strand
GACACCGAGGCGCCCGAGAAGCTCCTAGAGCCCGAACGCGAGCACATCTACCGCGAGCTTCACGAGCATGAGGAACGGCTCGATGCTCTCGAGAATTGGCAGCAAGAAGTCAAAGCTGCAAAATCCATCCCTGTGACAGTCGGCGGTCCTGGCGGATTCAGCATCACGGGTAATTGGCGCATTGTCGCTGGCATCGCTATCCTGACAGCCCTTGTTGCGGTACTCTACATTGTGGTGCGATATGGCTAAGAAGAAGGTCAAGAAGTTGATGAAGGCGTACACCTATGCATCCGTCGGGGCGCTAGGTGTATCTGCCATTCTGTGGGCGCTCTTTCCAAAGGCACGCAAGGCGATTGCAGCGGTCGTGATTGCGTCGCCGATACCACCAATACCATGAGCACTTTCAATCACATCCCCCTTCCCGCTTCATCCTCCCCCGATGTCCGCATTGCATGGGCGGGGGACATCTTCCAGGACCTTATCAGCGGAATGTACTCCACTGAGGAAGGCTGGTTCATCTACAATGTGATTGTCGGCTGGACCGATCTCTGCACAGAGAATGAACGGCGGCAATACAAGCAAATGGCCAAGATTTTCACTGAGTATCTCCAAAACCAATAGAAAGTAAACCCATGAACCAACAGTTACTCACCCCTCTCATTGCAACCGCAGTAACAGTCCTACTCAAACTGTGGAACACTCCCATCATCCGAGATAAGGCCTTCTCCTTCATCCCGAAGCTTCCGAAAGCCGTTCAATGGTTCGCCCCTCTAACCCTTGGTATTCTCGCCGCTGCAGGACAAGGTTTCATAGAGGGCAAGCGCTACGAAGAACTTGTGGTTTTTGCTACCTCAAATGGCGCTGAAATTGGTGCACTTGCAATCGCAATTTGGCATGTGGGCAAGCGCGTCCTTACCGAATCGAAGGCTACCGCAGCCCTCGTACTCGTGTTTGCAGTAAGTTTCGCAACCGTCAGCTGCAAAAACCTCCGCCCCGCAATCGACAAAGTAGTCATCTTCGAACAGCAAGTGCACAGCGAAGCTGTGAACCTGCAGGTCGCTGCATACGCGGTCATCCCGCTACTTCCGCCTGCACAACAAGATGTAGCGCGAGCTCAGCTTGCCCGAGCATTCGAGAAGATGACCATGCTTCTTCAGATCAAGGACAACGCTGTACAAGCAGCGATTGCCGCGTCAGAAGATACACTTGACGTCACTGCGTTAGTGCTACCAGTGGTAGCCGCCATCGAAGAAATCATCCTGTTGGTGAAGTCCTTTGGTAGCAACACTACTGCCATCGAAGGTCGAGCACTTCAACTCCGTCATTCAATGGGTGTCAAGTGACCAGACGTCTTTACGGACTGTTTGTTCTGTTCTGCATCACTCTTCTCTTAGCCGCCAGCTGTCAAGAGAAGCCCGTCACTCCCCAACCCGCCGCATTCGGAGGTTGGCCCGCCTCATTCGGAGGGGCGAGCCCCGTCGTCGAACAGGGCGGAATGCCCGCCGTCGGCGGGCTCTCTGCTGCCGGCTCGCCCTGGGCAACCGGGGGAGCACCCGTAGCCGGCGCCGCCCCTGTCAGCGTCCTACCCTTCAAGCGCTTCGCCTGCAACGCCATGCAGAAGGCTCGGGCCACTGGGGAGCACCCGAAGCTCGGGCGAGTCCACCATGCCAAGCGCATGGTAGGACGCAAGAAAGCCCAGTACCTCATTGCGGGCGACCTTTCGAACGTCATTTGGCCTACTCATTTGAAGCGTAGGGTAAACCAAACCAATGTTGGCAGATGTACTGGTTATGCATGCACCAACATCTACAACAATGCTCCATTCCTAGGGTTCCAAGAAACCGAAGTAGCAGAACTCCTTGGCGATGACATGTACCATTGGGCTACAGTCCTGGACTCATACAAGGGTACATGGTTACCTGATGACACCGGGAGCGATGGATACTCCGTACTGACAGGTGCTACCACCAAAGTAAAGGTAGACGGTCACTACGTATTCAGCGGTTTCAAGACTGTCACTGACTTTGTAGAAATGCAGAAGGCTCTACAGAAAGGGCCCTGCATCATTGGAACCAATTGGTATTCGTCAATGTTTAGCACAACACGTTGTGGACAGGTTTCAATAGACGCAAATGCGACTATTGAAGGTGGCCACGAATATGGGTGGATTGGTATTGACTTTGACCAGAAAGTAGGCTGGTTCGTCAATTCATGGGGCAACGACTACGGTGTCTACGACGACCAAGGTGTCGGGGGCTACTTCAACCTGTCATTCAGTACCATCATGCGATTACTGAATGAAGACGGGGAAGTAGAGTGTCCAACACCACCCGCCAATGACAATGCCGTTCCGTACAGAAAAACAGGCTAGACGCCAGCAAATTCGTGCTACACTCGACTCGTATCGGTAGGAAATCCCCCCTCAGTGGCCCTTCTGTTTCCGTTTAGTGAGAAAACGTGCGAACAGGGGGGCCAACCCCTATTTGGAGAACCCAAATGACCATAGCAGTCAGAATCCACAACGACGGCCCGCTCAAAATCCGAGTCACAAATACGATCCCCAATAGCATCGAAAGCGGGCCTGGAATGGGATCAGTTGAAGTCGACCCCAACACCGACGCCCCTATCACCTATGTACACTCGAAAATGTCAATCAAAATTGACGAAATCGAGAGCTAACTGGAGGACCCCATGTTCAAAGAATGCAACGACAAGTACGCCGGCATCATTGCTGCAAAGGGGCTAGCGACTCCAACCCCCGAAGAGAAAACAGTCATTCCTGAGCCCCTCATCAGTGCAGAAGAGCAGCTGGCAACCGAGACCACCGAATACCTCAAGAACCTCAAACCGCCCGCACAGAAGCCTGATGGCGACCTCGACGAGGATGCCGAAGGCGAAGATGTCGACGACTTCGCATGAAAGCAGAAGCCCCCTGCAGGCGTCTGCAAGGGGCTTTCGAGCTCTCACGGGGGAAAGCTAATTAGGGGGCGTACGAGGCTCCCATAGGGTCGCAAGGTCTGCAGTAAACGAGGATAGAACCGGGACGAGCCTATGCTACCATCGTTCAGGAATCGAAGTCAACCACTGCCGAACCGAGGCGCT
>JAQUPL010000015.1 GCA_028716565.1 Candidatus Omnitrophota bacterium | reverse complement strand
ATGACCGTGGTCTTCTGCATACTGAATGCGTTTAGCGAGTTCAATCTGGCGATTGTAGTTTACGTTAGGATCCATCGGTTTCCTCCGGCGCTGGGCCTGGCTGCCAAACTATCTCACAATAGTCTGCACCGGCTTCTGGACTTTTGAATGAATGGTAACAAGACCGTACTAGATCGGCCTTCATTACATCTAGTTCTTCGTCAGGTATATCTGCGAAGATCTGAAGTAATGCATCTATTGCCTGCTCCTTAGTTTCTGCAACATTCGGACCACAGTCATACATGCAACCAAACGAACCTGAACCATAGATGTAATGATGTTCAGACATTGTAACCTCATTCTGCGAGTCTACTGCCGCCAGTAGACTCGGGGTATGCTGTTACGAGCAGTAGGAAGCGACTTGGTAGCGTTCACCGTCCCTGTCTAGTTTTATGAGAGTACCGGTTGACATTGAGTCGTGTTTCACTCCGTCCCAATATGCCAAGGGATGATCTTTTGGCACATTGTGTGTGAAGGAATTGGAAGTGTTTTCTGTGATCCGAGTATACTCGGAAGTATGTTCCCAATACCCATGGTAACAGAAGAAACCATCCCAATAGTCGCCGTTCTTGTCTTCTAGTTCGGATCGTTCCTCACCTTTACACCAGGCCTTGACTAGTTCCGGCTTGTCCCGGATTGACTCGGGAATCATCCAGTCGAATCGGTTGGTCAGTATCTTGACCGGAACCTCGGCACGGCACTTGAACTCGTGCCAATTATGATTGGTTCGGATATGCATCGGGATAACCCCTTTCCTACAGTATACACTAGGGCTGTATACTGTCGGCAAGCTGTTATATCCACTCGAAACCTAGGCAGTAGAGGACTGCACTAACCCAGTCGCCCGGCCCGTTTTCTTCCCACTTTTGATCGACCTCATATTCGCCGAAAGCTTTCTGGACTTCATTCCAAAGCTCACTGCAGGTCATGGCGCAGGTTCCAACCCGCTTGTCATTCCCGAAGTGAAACAACCCGCCTCGCAATTCTCCAGCCGTATCCTGTGCGTCGTAAGCTGCTCGGAATTCTGATTCGGTCGGCAGGATGCCATAGGTCATACTTTTCATACGGTAACCCCTTTCCTACAGTATACACTAGGGTTGTATACTGTCGGCAAGCTGTTACTTATTCAGGTCCGGGTCTAATCCAGCCACTGTTGCTAATTCTCGAATTGCGCCGTCAAGTGTACCACCGTCAAGCCGATTCAATTCGCAATTCAGAAAGCCTTTCACTCCGCGCAATGCATCGAGCCATTGTTCACCTGTATAGTAATCCTTACCAATTGGATCGCCATACTTAGTTTCATGTGTATCGGCATAGTCTGCTAATCCTCGCAGAATTGCAAGCAATGGGGCTTCAAACTTGATTGGATTCTTCAATGCATCGGTATGGTTCAGCCAGTAACGTCGCTGAGCTTTACCGTCCGCAGTAGTTAGAGGCTTGGTTATCTTGCCAGTCTTCAATAGGCTGGCTTCTAGTATCTGCCTGCACTTGTGAGCCATTGTAACCCCTTTCCTACAGTATACACTAGGGCTGTATACTGTCGGCAAGCTGTTACTTTATGCCTAGCAACTTGTCGAGTTGTTCGCATAGTTTCCAGATATCCGCAGCAACCTTTGGCGGCATATCAGGCCTAGGACCGAACCCAACATAAGGTCGTTCTAATACTCTAATCTTGAGTCGCAAGTCTTCTACAGTGACCTTTGCCATCGTAACCCCTTTCCTCAGGCCTACTTTGGACAGTAGGCTTGCGGCAAGCTGTCACGCCGGGACTCGAAAACTCGATTCGGTAGTCCGAATGACCTCAAAAGAGTTAGTGAGGTACATATACGCTACTGATCGGCGCAATGATTCGAATAATGTACAAGCGGACCGATAATCCAGATCAGATACATTATGTTTTACTGCACTTGAATCAGAATACCCGAATACTACGCGATAGATTCCCATGTTGTAACCCCTTTCCTCAGGCCTACTTTGGACAGTAGGCTTGCGGCAAGCTGTTACTTGCTATGTCGGCGCAATCGTTCGGCTGATGTCTTGTAGCGGTCGAATTCAGAGTCATCGAACCGGCGCCGCCCCTTAGGCCGTGGTTCATCGGTAAACCCGTCAAACCATGCCCCGGACCGCCTGGTCCGTTGGCGCCCGGCCTTGTTCGTACACGTCCTAGAACTCGTCTGTGGGTCCCTGCAATGGGCTTCTGCCTGCTCTAAGGTGAGCCCGGTTTGAATAACCCGGCGGGCCCCATTCTGCCACATGCGAATTATGCTGTACATGGAAACCTCCGACCGTTTCGGTTCCGGTCAGTCCTTCCGATTGCGTCGGAACCAGCCAGGCTTGCCGGTCAATCCGTCTCGCCTGACACTAGGACTAGTTGCAAGGCCTGTGCCAGACACTTCTAAACGTATCCTACATGTAGGTGTGTTGGCTAAGTACTTGATATTACTGAGGAACCAGCAGGCCGGCCGATAGGCCTGTGCCTGGGACGCACGCTAGCGCCGTATCAGAGCGTAACAGTGTGCCGCTCAGATACAGCGTCCGGCTACCCGGACGGTACCTTGTGGGTACCGGCCGGACGGCCCAAAGTCCGAGGTAGGGAACACACCTACATGTAGGGAAACATGCGATGGTATGCTCAACCAACCTACACTAGCCCCTTCTGGTGCGAACCAGCTGCGGACGGCCCTTGACCGAATGGCGCAAGTCTGCTGGACGTGCGTCGACTCCGGCCTTGACACAATTCGCGTGACGCAATGGGGCGGAAAGATGCTCATGTTCGAGTTTTCCGAACAGTGTACACGAATCCACTACACTGTCAAGGAACCGACATTTCGTGCTACACATCGCACCTTTCGTGTCAACAAGCACTCTGAGAATCATACTCATAGGTTTACACTTTCTCCAACAGACCAGTTACTAGGTTTTCGAATTCTTGACGTATGCGCCGGAGTTCAGCGACCCACTCCTTGTGTTCTTTGATGTACCCATCCGAATCATCGCTAGTATAACTTGGAGCATACTGTTCACTAGCCACGCTTCCTGCATGACTCAGTATTAGGTATGTGAGTCCTTCTTCAACCTGTTTGACTGCTTCATCTCGGTTCATGCTCTTCTCCTTGCTCCACACCAACAACACACTACCCATGGGTCGTCGCCATCGAATTCCCATGAGTGAAACTTACCATCCACCCGCTGAGACTTCTCACAGAACTCAGGCGGTCCGCCCTTACCTCGATGAAGAATAGGCGGAGTGTCAGGAATAAAGCGTAACTTACTATGCACCCCAACAGAGGATACTAACGAAGCCTCAATGAAAGCACTTCCAGCACATTCTTCCACAAGTATCCGTTTCCCCTGTTCAACCCATATACGCGGATACTGACCAATGGAACGCTCTTCCCCATCGTAAAGCCATTCGATGATAAAACCGTCATATAGCGGAACTGCACTGTACTTCACTTCGGCACCCCATCTACCCTTCTTTTGCTGCGCCCAAACCTGAACCTGATATCCGCAATCGGCGGAATGTCGTACTCACTCCCTTTACCATGCCTGCGCCGATTCTTACGACCTGGGAAGTTCTTAGGTTTCATCGAGTCCTCTGTCGTGTAGCTACACGTTGGAAACGTTTACGCGGTCTCCAAGTACAATCACAGAAAGGATGAACCCGTTCAGATTCAGGCTTCCGAGTCATGCAATTTGAATCATGTGCCTTTGGTACACCCTTAGACTTGTATCTAGTAATCTTCACTTCCCCTCCCTTTCCTTCTTCACCGCTTCCCGAAAATCGCCCCTACACCCGCAAGCACATCCCTCTACAACCCCCTTGTGTATCAACTGACCCATCTTCGCCAGTATCAGGTTATCTGGACAACCTGGAGGGAATGCTTTCCGTACACTAGGCATTCCGGTTTCGATATCAAACCAAGAAAACCCTACGCCAGGCCTCTGACGAAGTAATGCTAGAATATCCTCATCCGGAATGTCCTTGCATTG
>JAQUPL010000014.1 GCA_028716565.1 Candidatus Omnitrophota bacterium | reverse complement strand
AAATAAATCCGTGTCTCTCATGATGATCCGCATCAACCTCCTTCATCTCTTGATGACGGATCTCTATCATATCTCGAATCTGGTTACCCATACATTTTAGCGAGGAGCCAAACAACTTAAAAAATTCATAAAGGAGGAACATGGCCATGAAAGTAAATTCATTAATCGTTCGGATGTTTTTGGCGGTCTCCGTTATCACGATAATGATGTTCGGAATCTGGAGTTATGCCGCCGCTCATTGCGATACTTTAGATGGACCCGTTATTCAGGATGCTCGCGAGGCGCTGGATGCCGGGGATGTTGCGCCTGTGCTCAAGTGGGTGAGGCAAAAGGATGAAAAAGTTGTTCGCGCGTCTTTTGCCAGGGCACTCAATGCCAAGGGCAAAAAAAATGCCGAAGCAGCGGAAAATCAGTTCTTTGCAACGCTTGTTAAAATCCATCGCGCCGGCGAAGGAGCGCCCTTTACAGGCCTAAAGCCGGCCGGTCAGGTCGAACCATCAATTATCGAAGCGGATATAGCTCTGGCAAGCGGTTCTTCTGATGCGTTGGTGGAAATGGTCACAGACGATGTTGCTGCCGGTATAAAGGAACGTTACGAGCATGCCGCGGCTACTTTCATACACAAGGACGACAGCGTCGAACAGGGGCGGGAGTTTGTCAAGGCGTATGTCGAATTCACACACTATGTGGAGCGCCTCCATCTCATTGCAACGGGCAAAGGGCCGCACAACGAACACGGTGAAGAATCCGGCCGGCCGGCCGTCAGGCATGATGCAGCCAAGGAACGCATGCACGGTCATTAGCGGGCGAAACGGAATTCAATCGGAGGGTTGACCGTTCGAGGTCAACCCCCTTTTTTTAAAAAATAGGGACAGCGCCCATTTATTTCATCCCCCCCGAAAAATAGGGAAAAATAGGGCGCTGTCCCTATTTATTGTTCCTGATTAATCCTAATTAATTCAAATCATTAAAAGGCGCGGTCCGGGGCGCGGCCCGGAATCGCTCAATTTCCCGTTTTTGGGGGTTGACGTGTATATTTATTTATACTAGAAAGCTATCGTTTTGTCTGCCAACGCTTCAAACATCACTTTCGCCCCTTGTAATCCGGAGGGTGGCACTGTATCATCATGCGCCAAGGACGGCGTCGCGACCGCGGTTGCCGCCGGCTGTAATCGAGAGAGCGGAGCTGTATCATCATGGGCCTCCCTCCCTCTCGCCGGACCGAGCTCCATCGAAAAGAGCCCTGATCTCATGCCCATTTTTTCACAGGACTTTGCTAATAAATAGGGACAGCGCCTATTTAATTCTACTCCGACATATTATCTTGCAATGTTGTGGTGGGTGTGATATGCAGCCATCATGGAAAAAGAAACGGTATTTATCGGGATAGACGACTACATGGCGCTGTATTCTCCGTACATTAAGAGAGCGGAAGCCAGAGATCTGGCGCAATGTTATGTCGTCGGGCTGATGATGGATGGGGACAGGAAGTCTGTCGAGCCGATGTCGGAAAAGGTCCACGCCTCGGAAAGGGGGATGCAGAGGTTGTTGACGGAGGTAAAGTGGGACCGTGACGGCGCATTTGGCGAATACAGGAGACGGATGCTTGCGGAGACCGCCGATCCCCAGGGAGTATTTCTTATTGATGATACGGGATTTCCGAAGAAAGGCCGCCATAGTGTCTGTGTGGCCCGGCAGTATTGCGGATCTCTGGGGAAAGTGGACAACTGCCAGATTGGCGTCAGTTTGACTTACGTGGGTCAAGAGTTCGCCTGGCCATACGCGATGGAGCTTTTTGTTCCTCAGTCCTGGGATAATCCGGATGATCCGGAGTGTGTCGACATGCGCAAGAAGACCTACATGCCGGCGGATGTCCATTACCGGGCGAAGTGGCAAATGGCGCTGGACTTGATTGATCAGGCCCGATCGGATGGGGCGCCTCACCGGGCGGTGGTGGCAGACAGTTGGTATGGAGATATCACGGATTTTCGCCAGGGACTCGACGACAGGCAAGAGCGCTACATCGCCGGCATTTATTCGGATACACAGGTTTTTCTGGAGTCTCCGGTTTTTGTTCAACCCGAGCCCCAGGAAAAAAAGAGAGGAAGAAAGAGAAAAACCCCGAAGCTCATCGAGACGAATCCCTTGCCGGTCAAGATCTCCGAACTGGGAAAATGTGTCGCTGAAGGAGACTGGGAGCATCTGGAGATCCGGAGAGATTGTCTGAATAAACCCCTGGTGATTGAGGCGGTATCCAGAAGGGTATTCCCCGCGCAAGGCTATCGGAAAGGAACCGCTCATGAGGAAGTCTGGCTGATCATTGAGAGAAGAAAGAAAGATGACGGGGAATATGAGCTCCGGTACTTCTTCAGCAATATGCCCCAGGACATGCCGACTTTGGAGATGGTTCGTCTCTTTCACGAACGGTTTTGGATTGAGCAGGGCTACCAGCAGTTGAAGGAAGAACTGGGTTTGGATCATCACGAGGGCAGAAGCTGGACCGGCTGGCGACGGCATGTGCTGCTGGTCATCCTTGCTTTTGGTTATCTGACGCTCCAGCGCATACAGGAAAAAAAACGCGAACAGCAGAACCTGTGGTATCGGAGAATGGGAAGAATACAAAGCAGTCTTTCCCCATGAAACCAAATGTTTTGGAATCGTGGAAAGATCGCCAATGCCCCGTTCGTTCCTCGGAGCGCTGGCGGGATAGGCAAAGAATATTGAAACAAAAATCCTCTCTGCCCGATGTCCGGCATCAAATCGCTTTGTACCTGATGAGGATGCTGATCTGATCATAATTAAATATATGTCGGAGTAGAATTAAGCCTGTTCAATAATTCAATTTCAGGGCCGGGCTTTTCTTCCCGGTCGTGAGGTAGTCAAAGATAATATCCTGGGTGAGGACGATATCATGTTCAACGGCATGGATGGTCACGTTGTCAATGCCTTTGTAAAAGTTGGTCTCTTCCATGCGGTACCTGTTTTCCTTCACCAGACCGAAGGTTCTTTCGATCCCGGTGCGGAGAGGTTTCAGTTTCTGATAGATGGTGTTGTGCGGTAACGCCGGTCCAAATTTTCGATATCCGTGGGTGAAGTACGTGTGACCTATGTACCCGAAGCGGTACTGCTCTTTCAAATAATCGCATAGAGGAAGCAACTGCTCTGATTCCTGACACGCCTTGAAGCAGGCGTATTTTGTCCTTTTTCTATCATATTCGATGCCCTTTGGTTTCATGGGCGTTCCCCAAGGACAAAGTGGGAAACCGTCTGTTGTGAATCCTTCAGGATAAACCATCTTCTTCCGGATGATGATCGGAATGATATCGAATTGTTCATAGATATCCTGGTGAATCTCCTCGGCGTCATACCCCCTGTCCAGAATGATGTAAGCGAACGGAAGGTCGGGGTAGCGCCCCTTCAGTTCGTCGAGCAGGGGAAGAATAGCGTTCTGATCGTACACGCTGGCCGCGGTAATGATGGTTGCCATGGGGACGCCGTTGACGGTTCTGACGCTGTGTGCTTTGTGGCCCACTGGATACTTGTGGGCGTGATGCCCTTTCCCAAAGGCAACGCTCTCGTCCTTGAATCGCCAGCGCCCTTGGTTATCCCTTTCGCCTTTGGTAGAACCGCAGGTGATCAGGAATGTGGAATCGCCAACCAGGATGATTCCCTTTTCCCTATGCTTTGGCAGATCCGGAATTTCCGGCTCCAGCAGACCCAGGGCATGGGCCTTGAGAACGAACCGCTTGTGGATTTCCACAAAACCCTCCGGTCCGAGACGTTTTCTCAAGGTATTGAAGGTGTTGTGGGCTGGCTGGATATCTCTGGTGACGAACCGGTATAGATCGTTCTTTTTGAGAACTTCGGCCAACTGCCGATCCGACAGGATGCGTTCTTTGATCTTGATGATCCGTGCCAAGATCAGAAAAACGTTGTATCCTTTCGGACCGATACCGGTGTAACAATCGACTACCGGGGAGATGGAATTCATGTCGATGGCGGAAAAATAGGCGATGAAATCTTTCTCTTGTTTCGTCAGCTCATTGAAATCACGAGCAAGTCCCGGAAGCGGAAGCTGGAAATCGACCATGATCTGCCCCTCCTGTTCAATACTGGTGTTCAATATTGAGGAAGAGCACAAAAGAACTAAAATATAAAGGGAATC
>JAQUPL010000013.1 GCA_028716565.1 Candidatus Omnitrophota bacterium | reverse complement strand
CCGGAAGAGGGACTTGAGGATATTCTCGTATGGGTCGTCTATCTCCAGTAAGAGTTCCCAGACGGCGCGGGCGCGCTGGTATTGCTCGGGATTGGTCGGCCGCGGCGTACCGCCGCCGTCGTGCCATCCTTCGGGGGTGTTGAACCAGTAGGCGCTCGGTTCGTGTCCGTAGACGATATAATAGCAGCCGTACGCCGCCTTAAGCGCCTCTTCTTTAAGGCCGAGGTGGTACATGGTCGCGGCCATAAAATATGTGGAACCCGGCCAGACCTCCCTGGCCATGTTGATATTTATATCGCTTCCGTCGGCGTTCTTGCTGTTTATGGCGCCGCAGTCGCCCACGCCGTCGCCGTTAAAATCATTGAGCGGCACGACGCACATCTCATAGACCTTTTTCAGGTATCGGACCATACGCTCGCGCGGAAGGATATCTGGCAATCCCGTCGTCTCGCAGAACCTCTGGCCGTTCAGCCCGTCGGCCATTATGGCGCCGGAATTTTTTCCTGCAGTATCCATCCTGTAATACTGCCCCGCTTCATTCCACAACTGTTTGTCGAGATTCTTCCTCGCCTTGTCAAGGAGGCCAAACGCTTCCTTGAATATCGGGTCGCGCTGGACATGCGCCAGCTTTACCATCGCCTCGAGCGCTCCGACCCAGAGCCCGCCGCATAAGAGGCTGGTGCCGTACAGGCCCCACGCGTCGTAGGTATTATCCGAACCGTTGTTGTTAGGCAGCCCGTCCCCGTCCGTGTCCTGGGACTTCATATACTCGTAGGTCATCTTAACCGCCGCCCAGCAGTAATCGAGGAACTCCCTGTCTTCGCGGACATAATAATACCTGGCGACCTGCTGGATGAACTTGGCGTGCAGGTCTTTCCAGTGCAGCTTGTTCGTCCCGTAGTTATCGAATTTGAAGAACGGGTCGTCAGCCGGCGCGCCGAAGTCGTGTGGCGTCTGGTGGAGGCTGTCGTAATGCATTATACCGTCGGCGAAACATCTCAATATGTCCCGTTCTATCTCCGGCCAGAACTTGAGCGTCAGTATCGAACAATAATGCCTGACGTCGAAAGTCTCGCAGAACGGGTAGCCTATCGATTCCATGACGAAGAACTTATGGTCGTCCTCATGGAGCCCCATATATTCCCGGTCGTGGCCGGACTTAAGCCCGGATTCGTAGAACGTCCCGCCGAACTGCGTGTAATATAATTCGTTGAAGGCCGCGGTCTTGAGCCAGGCGGGGTATTTCTTGT
Source organism: Candidatus Omnitrophota bacterium (assembly GCA_028716565.1). Classification (NCBI taxonomy): domain Bacteria; kingdom Pseudomonadati; phylum Candidatus Omnitrophota; species Candidatus Omnitrophota bacterium. The sequence continues at coordinate 15,489 of JAQUPL010000013.1, read as the reverse complement.
TCTTTATGACGGGATTCATCCACGCGTCGACCTTCTTCTCCCATTCCGGGTAATTCGCGAGGGCCTCTTTCGCGATATTGAAGGATTGCGCGGAATCCCGCCCAAAATATTCGGTATACTTCCTCCACCACTCGGTACCGGTGACGCACGCGTCGCCGAATTTCACTACCGGAAAATCCCACGATAGGACGACAGGCACTATCTTTGACTCGCCGGGATCAAGCGAAACCTTGACCGCTATAGCCGCGGCCGAATCTGAACCGTCGAGCCGCCTGTTATCAAGAAGGCCGTCGGCCTTAAAATCCCTCCAGACCTCGGAACCGTCGCCGTCCTTATTCCAGCTGAGTGCATATGTAAGCGTCTCGCCCTTGCCCGTCCTGGAGGCGATGCACCATTCCGAATTCTGCGTCTCAGGCGTATTATCAGGATGGTCCGCTTTCAGGACTATCCCGATGATGCCGCCGTCTTCCCCGAGGATATTTTTATAACCCCTCCGGCGAAGGGACCCGCTGAAAGGCGGCTGCGGCCAGGTGAGCATGACCGAGGCCTCGGCCTTCTCTTTGGCCGGGTTGAAGAATTTAAACTGCCAGACGGCGACAGGATAAGACGTCTCTTTGTAATTATTCGGGATTATCGGCGAGAAGAATTTCTGCGAGATATCAAGGGTGAAGCAGTCGTACGTGACCCATCCCTTTGGCTGGAGGGCGTAATACGCCGCCTCCCCTTTATTTAATTTATCCCATGCCGGTTTTAGCGACGGGTTCGTCCCGAGCGTCTTTACTTTAGCCGGGCCGGCCCCTACTTTTTCGTAGACATGGAACGCGCCCTCATAAAGCCATGTCTGGTCGTAGGCGCCGCACTTGAGCGCCCAAGGGCCGAACGCGCCGGAGATGCTGTACATGAAAGCTCCGGCCCCGAATCCCCCCAGCGCCACGCCCCTGTCCGGGCAGGAACTCGCCGTGTTAGAAGGCACATCGCCGAGACCCCTCTTCCAGGCGCAATCGGGTATCTCGAAAAAATCCCTCTTCCTCATCATCTATTCCAGTTCTTCTTCTTTTATTACCTTTATTTGTACCGGCCCTTTATAGATGCCGCCCTGCCTTTCGTTGTCGTATACCTTCACCGCTATCACATTCTGCGAATTGAAGTTCACGATGCCCGCCGGGATCTCATAATTCCTTTCTTTCTCCCATACCGACTGGACATGCGGAGGGAACAAGCCGCTCTTGCCTACGAGGTTATTGTTGAAGAAGGTCATATCGACATCGTCGATGCCCCCGAACCGGAGAATTATCTTAGCGCCTTTCTCCTTCCATATCTCCCTTCTCTCCTTGGAGAGCTTGAAGCCGTACCAATACCATGCGTATCCGTCGTAGTTGGCGAATCCCTGCGTCTCCCAGACCGCCGGCACATTTACCTCTTTCCACTCCCTGCCCGGAAATTTCAGCTTAGCCCAATTGATATCGTCGCCGGTCCTGAAATACCATTTGCCCGAAAGGTCCAGCGTATCGAGGACCTTCTTCGGCTTGGTGAAACCGCAGAGCTTTATCGCTTTCTCAATGTTCTTGTTCTGCGCGAAATACTTCCAGACCATCCCGGTCCTGTAGTTCTCTATCATAAGGACTATCGGGCCCTGGTCGATGCCGATATATTTCGACGAGACCCAGTTCCTGTCCCGGTTGAACGCGTCGACGAAGCCGTATTTTCCCCATATCTTATCCCTGTAACTGGCGTACATATACCTGGCCGCCTTTATCGAGAGGTCCGGGGTAAAGATGATGGAGGATATTGCCGCAGTCGGCGATACTGTCCCGTCGTTCTCGCCGTTAGGGGCCCCGTACGCCTTGTAGCCGTCCGGTCCGTCGCAGGCGGTCAGTCCCCAGCAGTCCGGGCCGTAGGTCTTGCTGCGGTTCATATTGTCGATGCACCACTGCCTGTTAGCCATCGTCGCCTGGACCGAGTTTTGGAAATAATCCATGAAGCTATCTTCTTTGCCTTTGAAATCGACGTAGCAGTGCGAATACTGGTGGGTAAATAACGCGGGCGGACCGGTGAACCTGAAGCCTTTATAGGTCGTGAAACCCCTGTTATAGGCGCTCCAGGAATCGGGCGACATCGGATGCGTATCCGAACCTATGCCCATAAAATACAGCACCAAGTGTTCGGAGGTATAACCCGACCACCTGTAAGGCAGGAAACCCTTCTCCGGGGACCAGCCCATGCTCGGGGTGGTGCCGTTGTCCATCATCCACGCCCAATCGACCCTGTCGCAGATCTCCTTCGCAAGCCTCTCTATCTCGGTGCCTTTGTAATATTCTCCCACGAAGACGACTCCGGCCAGTAGCAGCGTCGTATCTATCGAGGAGAGCTCGCAATCGCCCCAGCGTTTCCCTGTCTTCATGTCCAGGAAATGATAATAGAATCCGTGGACGCACTCGGCCCTGTCCCTGAAGAATTTAAGCGTCGTGATTATCCTCTCCTTGACCTTGTCTTCCGGGAGCCAGCCGCGGTCCACCGCAACGCACAGGGCCGGCAGGCCGAATCCGACCGACGCGATGCTGGCCATCGGCGAATTGTCCTTGAGGAGGGTATTGCAGGTATCCTTGATCAGCCCGTTCTCGGGATTCGCCTCCTCCCAGAAGAACATGCATGCCGAATGTTCGATTAGGTCGAGGAATTGTTCGTCGGTCATCGTCGACGGCTCAGGAGATTCCCATCTTACCGCTTGCGGCCTGGTGACGTTTGTCCTCTCCCCCTCGATGGTAAGCCCGTCCAGGAAGATTACCCCATCAAACGGCTGGCCGTAATCGTTGCGGAACGTGACCGAAAAATTATCCATATCGTACCAATCGTATATCGATTTGAAATCCGCCAGGGGTATCGTGACTTTCTGCCATCCCGCAGTCACGCCTGCCGGAAGGTACTTCTTTATATCCAGCTTGTCCTCGAAATAAGAGCCATCCTTCATCCCTATCCTGAATACTTCCCCGCCCTTTTCCCCTTTCACCCAGAAAGTCACGGCCCCGTATTTGCTAAGGTCCTTTCCCACCAGGCCGAACCAGAAACCCGCTTCTTGTCCCTCCCCGCTTACGCTATATCTTATCTGGCATATCTGTGCGCCTTCGGTGCGGACCCCTTGTGAGGTGTAGGACTGCCTTACCGTCCCCTTATTCTCCCATACCCCCTGCATCGCGCTTGGGATAAGCAGGTTTACTCCGGGATTTTCCTGCGCGCTGGCGGCCCCATTAAAGGAAAAAAACAACACCGCCGTACACGCCAATACCTTCATCGCCGTCAACATTGTTGCCTCCTATTTTGTCCCCCATAAATACGCGAAAGTAAAAAGTATCCCGAAAGAGAGATGTATCGCTATCGTAAGCGCGTTCGCAGGCAACAGCTCTTTTATCTTGTCGAAATGCGCACTGGTGACCCTGATCGCCTTGATGGCCGCCGGCAGCGTCACGAAGGTCAGTATCGCGGCAAAGGGAAATATCCCCGACGCTATACCGAGCAGCACCACAAGATATACCGACAATAGAAATAAACGGTAGTATTTGGCCGCAGCCGCCTTTCCGATAGATACGACCGTATTCCTTTTGCCGGAAATCCTGTCCGCTTCGTAGTCCGGGAACTCGTTTATGTAGAGGACTAGGGCTATAAGTATCCCTACGGGAACGGAAGCCCAAAACGCTTCCCATGAAAGGCGCCGCGCCTGGACGTAATATGAACCCAATACCATAAGAGGCCCGAAACCTATTCCCGTGGCCAGCTCGGCAAAACCCGTATACCCGATCCTGAACGGGGGCGCCGTATAGAAAAAAACTAGGAATAATCCCGCGATCCCTATCGGCAGCAACAAATAGCCCCTTAATGCGTAAACGAGATATACGCCTATCGCTACCGTGACAGCAAGACAAAATAAACCCGCAGTAAGCACTTCCCTGGGCTTTAGCGCGCCGTCAGGAAGCAGCCTGCTGCCCCCGCTAAACGGGGTCGGGGTCTTGTTCGCTACATCATCACCGCTAATGTAATCATAATAATCGTTCGTCAGGTTCAAGCCGGCGTGAACGAATAAAGCGCCTGCCATAGTCAGCCATAACAACCCCCAATCGAACGCCCCGGTTTGATGCACCGCAACCGCGGCGCCCAGGACCACGGGGATGATAGCGGCCGTAAAGAATTGAGGCCTTGGAGATGCCGCCCATATCAATGTTTTATTCATAACTTGTTATTTCTCGGCCAGATATATGCCTGCCGCCCCAAAAGCAAGGGATTTATATGCGCATTCCCTGAAGCCGGCTCCGATAAATTTCGCTTTGACCTCATCGACCCCGTAAAAAGACAGTATAGAATCTCCCAAATACGAAAAGGGAGAGGTCTTCCGGTACACGGCAAACCCGATAAGCGGCATTATGCATTTAAGATATATGCGGTAGAGGAACCCCGTTGCCGGGCTTGAAGGCCTCGTCAGGTCCAGCGCCATGGCCGTGCCGTCTTTCCTGAGGACCCTGTACGTCTCCGAAAAAACTTTATCCAGATCGGGTGCCACATTGCGCAGCGCGAAAGAGGATACGACAAAATCAAATATGCCATCCTCGAACGGAAGATCGGCTGCCTCCCCTTCGACCCATTTTATCCGCTCGCCGAGGCCTTTCGCCCCCGCCTTACGGCGCCCTATCTCAAGCATCTCCGGGCAAAAATCCAAGGCCTCTATAGACGCGCCGGGCTTATTGCCGGCTATCTCGATAGCAAGGTCGCCTGTCCCCGTGCAGAGATCGAGCACATGCGACCCGCCCCTGACGCGAGCCGCAACCTCCCTCCTCCAGCCGTAGTCCATGCCCAGGCTTACAAGGCTGTTAAAGAGGTCATATCGCCGTGAAAGAAATGAGAACATCCCGCGGATATCTGGGAAAGAGATCTTCGGCATATTAAATCCGTTCCGGGCGCCCTTCCTCATTGATGGCAAGTATGAATAAAAGGTCCGACAGCCTGTTAAGGTAAGCCAATATACAGCGGTCTACTTTGGACCTGCCGCTCAATTCGACGATGCAGCACTCGGCCCTGCGCGCAACGGCCCTGGCAACATGCAGGACCGCCGAAGGTTCATTGACGCCGGGGACGACGAACGCCGAAGGAACGGGTCCGCGGCCTTCCATCATGTCGCCAAACCCTTCAAGCATTTTTATGTCGCAATCCTTTATAGAGAAAACTGAAGCCTTCCTCCCGCCGGCGGAAATGCAACCAGCGATCCTGAAGAGGTCTCTCTGTATGAGGCCTATCTTCTTTTTTACAAGGGGTTCTTTTACCTTCACCTTCGCGAGGCCGAGGAATGATATCAGTTCGTCTATTGCGCCCTGGGCCTTTATCCTGAGGTCGCACTTAGATACGGCTTTGCCGCCGCAGAGCCGCGTCTTTCCTCCGTCGCCTGACCTTGTCGTGATGCGCATTATTATTTGATCCTGTATCTCGCGGTCACGGTCGTCTTCATCCCGCCGCGGACGTTAAATTCTCCGGTCACAATACACCATTTCGGCTTGCACGAGGAGACTACGTCTTTAAGTATCCTGTTCACCGCGTTCTCGTAGAATATTCCCATATTCCTGAAACCGATGATGTAATATTTCAGCGACTTCAGCTCGATACACGACCTGCCGGGCATATATCTTATCGTTACAGTCCCGAAATCCGGAAGCCCGGTCTTCGGGCAGACAGAGGTGAATTCGGGTATCTCGATCTTTATCTCGTAATCCTTATGAAAGTTCGGAAAAGCCTCTATGGGTGGCAGGCTGTCTTTCAAGCCTTTGCCGGCATGTTCGGAAGTATACCCTTTTTTCATACGTCTCCTTGCGCTCCCCGGAATGTTTTAATGGCTAGACAGAAAAAACCCGGAAACCCTGAAATATATAAGAAGGGTTATTATATCGCACGTGGCCAGGACTATCGGCCCGGAGGACAGCGCCGGGTCTATCCTGAAGAACTTGAACAGGAACGGCAGGCAGGAACCGATGACGCCCGAGAGTATTATCGACATCGACATAGAAACGAAGAGTACAGCGCCCAGGTTCGCATTGGCCTGCCAAAGCGTGGCGGCCCCTCCCACAAGCACCCCGCATACAAGCCCGACGATGACGCCGACGAGCATCTCCTTCTGGAGCAGCCACCTGACGTCTTTGAAAGACGCCCGGCCGAGGGCCATATTCCTTACTACTATCGTCGACGACTGCATTCCTATGCTCTCCGAAAGTCCGAGCACTATGGGGATAAAAAGCGCCAGCGCTATGACCGACTTCATGTCGCGCTCGAACCACCCGAGTATGAACGCGCACGCGAGCCCGCTCATTATGCTTATCGCGAGCCACGGCAGCCTCAGCCTGACTATGCGCGGTATGGACCTTGAGGTTATTTCGTCGACGCCGGTTCCGACTATCTTTGCGATGTCGTCCTCGGCCTCGAGTTCGGCTATATCGACCATCTCATCGGCCGTTATTATCCCGACGAGCTTCTGTTCGTTGTTGACTACGGGCAGCGCGAGGAACTTGTGCCTTATGAAGTACCTTACCACCTCTTCCTGGTCCATCTCCGCGTGCACCTTTATCACGTTCTTTAGCATTATATCCCTTACGTGGACGCCCGGCGAGTGGCTCAAAAGGTCGCGCATCTGTACTACTCCTACAAGATGGCCGCGGGGATCCACCACATATATATAGGAAGGCTTTGACACCTTCTCAAGCGAGACGGTGCGGAAGTGCTTTATAGTCTCTTCTATCGTGGATTCGTCGGAGACCGCCAGGAACTCGTTCTTCATTATGGAGCCTACGGTCTCGCCTTTTGCCCTTCTGGTAACCATGCGCCGTCCTAATTTTGGTTAATATTATAAAACAAAAAGCCCTCTGATTCAATCGTCAAAGGGCTTTTCGGTTAAATATCCTTTATAGCGCCGCCTTACGCTACTTGCGCGCGCTCGTTCCGGCCTGGTAACCGGCCTGATATCCCGCCTCGTAGCCTTTGGTGTATCCTCTCTCAAAGCCGCTGGAGTCCGATGCCGGAGCCGGCGCTGCCGCTTGAGCGGGAGCCGGCTTTTCATCGGGCATCAAAACGTCCGCTATGACACCCGCCGCTATGCCGGTCCCGGCGCCTATGAGCGCGCCTTGCCCGGCCTTGCCTCCGGAAGCGCCCGAAGCTACTGCGCCCGTCGCGGCGCCGACCAAACCAGACTTAATGAGTCCGCTGGCGCCGTCAGAGAATACAGGGGCTGAAACTGAGAACATAAGGGCGATCACCAATATAAATGTGGCTGCTATGCGCATTTTTCCCTCCTTCTTGTTTAAAGTATACCATAGAATGTCGAAAAGTCTATAAGATTTACCTTACCGTTTCGGCCAGGTTTTTGTAATTTTCCTTCGGGTCTCCTTTGCCGAATATGCCGCTCCCGACGCAGGCGAGATCGACACCGGCCTCCTTTATCATCAGGATATTGTCCATTTTCAATCCCCCGTCCATCGCGATGACCGGCCTGCCGTTGCGACCCATTAACGCGCACGCCTTATCGCAGACCTCCGGGATGAATTTGCTGCCGTAGAAACCCGGATTTACGGAAAGAAAAAGCAGGACGTCTATATCTTTGAAATATCCTTCGACTTTCGATACGGGCGTCCCCGGATTTATCGCGATACCCGCTTCCAGCCCCAGCGCGCGTATCTTCTGGATGACCGAGGAAGGGTCCTCTTTGGATTCATAGTGGAAGACTATCCTTTTTGCCCCGGCCCTTTTGAACGGTTCCAGATATTTGCCCGGCTCTTCCACCATAAGGTGGACTTCAAGCTTTAATCCCGTCTTGATCTTCGCCAGGTCCGCGGCCGATATGCTTTTAGACGGGACGAATCTCCCGTCCATTATATCTATCTGTACCAGGTCGCAGAAACCTTCGGCCTGGGCGATCATCCTTTTCAGTTCGTCGGGCTTGTCCGTAAGCACTGCCGGCACTATCCTCATCAGGTCGCTCCTTTGTTTATATAATCGAGTAGGAATTCCGCGAGATTATTTGAAGCGAGATCGGTGTTCCTCTTGAGGCGCAGGAGCCTCGGCGGCCACAAGAACTGCAGGAAAGACCTCGGCAGGTCATCCAACAGCGTATCGCTTACCGCCTTCACCGCGATAAAAGGAATGTTGTGCCTCTTCGCGGCCGATGAGACCGCCTCGGATTCCATATCGACGATGATAGCGCCTTCCCTTTGGAACGCAGCGCTCTTCTCCTCGCAGGTGAAGAGCGGCCGGGGGGAGCAAAATAACTTACGGTCGCGCAGGTCGGATACGATAACATCGCCTATCTTAAGGTCCTTGACAAGCGCGCCGCAAAACCCTGCTGAGATTATGAGGTCGGGCTTGAAATCTTTTATGATATCCTCCGCCATCTCCCCGGCCTTTTCCGCTCCTATACCGCTATTTGCTAGGACCAGGTATCCGTCCTTCGCCAGTATCACCGGCCGGAGCGATTTAAAAAAATTTACGCTCATCAGGCGCGCCAGGGGCCTGAGCTCCCGGTAAAACGCGAAGATGACGGCGATCTTCTTCATTTTCAGCCCAACTTTTTGAGCTTCTTCTTGACTTCTTCGATGAGCACATCCGGCGTCGACGCGCCCCCGATTATGCCGACCGATCCTACGCCTTTCAGCGCAGACGGCTTCAGGTACTTCGCGCTCTCTATCTGTATCGTATTTTTATTGTATTTATGGCAGAGTTTCTTGAGCTTCAGGGTATTTGAGCTGTGGTGGCTTCCTACGACTATCATCAGGTCGACTTTCTGGGCGAGTTTTACCGCGTCCTCCTGCCTTTTCCTGATGTCGGCGCATATGGTGTTGATTATCTTTATCTCATGGGCTACCCTCATCACCTCGGCAACGACATCCCTGCAGAGCTCCACCGAATGGGTCGTCTGGAAGATAAGGCCGACCTTGTATTTCAATTTTGCCTGGTCGACCTCTTTATGGTTCGCGACCACTATCGCCTTCTCCTTCAGGTGGCCCAATATGCCTTTTATCTCGGCGTGGTCCTTGTCTCCCACTATCAGGACCTGATAGCCCTCCTCTTCCAGTTTCTTCGCCGCGATCTGCGCCTGCCTGACAATGGGACAGGTGGCGTCGACTATCTCTATCCTCTTCACCGCGACCTTAGCCCTTTCGTCGGGAGAGATGCCGTGCGCGCGTATGATAAGCATCCCGCCTTCCCTTACCTCTCTTATGCTCTTCACTTCCCTGAGCCCCTTTTCGGAGAGTTTACGGGTAATGGCGTCGTTATGGACCAGCTCTCCGGTTATATAGGCCGGGACGCCTCTCGAAAGCGCTTCTTCCGTGAGTTTTACCGCGCGGTTCACGCCGAAACAGCACCCAATCTTCCTGGGCGTCAATATCCTCATCCCTTCTCTCCCCGTTTCGCGTAACCCTTCGAGTAGAACCATTCCGCGGATCTCCGGAAAGCGTCCTTTACATCGCCCTGCGGGAGTCCCAGTTCTTTCACCGCCTTTGAACAATCGAAAGCGAACGGCTTTCCGCCGAGCCTCAACCCTTCCCATGGGATAAGAGGTTCCTTGTGCGTCACATATTGGCATATCTTTTGCGATACAAAACCCAGCGGCAGCAAGAGCGACGCGGAAAATTTGGTCTTCGGCTTAGGCCTGCCGGAAATTTCGCTTAAAATGCCGAATACCTCCTCAAGAGTCAGGTTGTCGGCCCCCAGGATATACCGCTCGCCTGTCTTTCCCTTTTCTTCCGCGAGCAGGTGCCCGGCAGCGACATCCCCCACATCGATATAATTTATGACGGTGTCGATATAGCCGGGAAGCCTGCCGTTAAGGTAATCGAGTATCATCTTTCCCGGAGGGGTAAAGTTGTAATCCCCTTCGCCCACCGGCGTCGTCAGGCTGACTGTAACTATCGGAAGGCCTTTCTTGATATATTTGACCGCTTCCTCGTAGGCGAGCCATTTTGAGCGGGCATAGTGGCCGGCCATCTTCCCCAGGCCCAATACCGCCCTTTCGTCGGACGGGTTCTCCTTTGTGCCCCCTTTTAAAATGGCGGCCGTGCTGGTGAAGACGACCTTATCGACCCCCTCTTCGAGCGCGGCCTGGAATAAATTCCTCGTCCCGGTCCAATTGATATCATAGACTTCTTTGGGATTCGCGTACCAGAGATGGACATATGAGGCCAGGTGGTATACGGTCTTGACCCCGGAGAGGGCTTTCTTGAGCGAATCCGGATCGCGCAGGTCGCCGTAGGCGAATTCGACATCGCATTTCAAGGGCTGCTCCTCGATGAGATTCACGAGATTGGAATTCTTGCGCACGAGGCAGCGGACGCGCTCCCCCCTATTGTCCAATAATCTCACTACGTGCGAACCCACGAAACCGTTAGAGCCGGTCACAAGGATCATATTTTTTCTCCCGGGATTAACTGAACTGCCAGCCGATCAACGTCATTATATCTTTGAACGACTTTCCTTCGAGCACGCTGGCAGGTTCGAAACCGCAATGGACCGCGCACTCCGCGCAGTGCGGGTTCTTGCTCTTAGGACCGTATTTTTTCCATTCCGTCTTTTCGATAAGTTCCTTGTAGGTGGCGAAATGCTTATCGGCAAGCTGGTAACAGGGCGAGCGCCACCCTATCGGGTTGCGTGTCGGCGTCGACCAGGGCGCGCAATCCAGCTCGCGCTTCCCCTGCACAAATTCAAAATATAACGGGGAGCCGAGAAAATTGTATTTTTTGAACTCGGGCTCGAGTTTCCGGAAGAAATCCGCCAGTTCCTTCTTGCGGAAGAAGAATGCCTCGCCCACCTGCGGGTACCCGTAGGCCGGCGATATCAGGAAGCCGTCCACCCCGGCGCCCTGGAGGGTCTTGAACAACTGTTTAAGTTCGTTTATGTCAGTCTGCCTGTAGATGGTGGTATTGGTGCAGACGAAGAAACCCTTCTTTTTTGCCGATTTTATCGCCTCGATCACCCTCGCGTATGTCCCTTTAAGCCCGGTTATCGCGTCATGCATCTTCTCCGGCCCGTCGATATGGAAATTTATCATGAGGTTGCCGCTCGGCCTCAACGTGTCTATCTTATCCTTAAAGAGAAGGCCGTTGGTGCAGAGGTATATATATTTACCCCTCTTGGCAAGTTTCTCTACCAACTCGGATATATACGGGTAGACGAGCGGTTCTCCGCCGCAGATCGACACTATCGGCGCCCCGCACTCATCCACCGCCTTTAGGCATTCGGCGACGGTCATCATCTTGTGCAGGTCGCGTTTATATTCCCTTATGCGGCCGCACCCTTCGCACGACAGGTTGCACATAAACGTCGGTTCCAGCATTAAAACAAGCGAGAACTTCTTGTTGTTCCTGATCTTGTTGGCAATTATATGTTTCGTCATTCTGGCCGTTAAACCGGGCTTGAATCTCATTTTTCAGACCTTCATCTTTCCGCGGTTGGCCGCGTATTCGGAAAGCGCGATAAGCGGGAAATACGCCGAATAAAGCTCATAGCGCAGGTAGCAGACCCTCGGGAAACCCGTTCCCGTGAAATAAGCCTCCTCCCAGCTACCGTTTACCCCCTGGCTCGTTATAAGATAATTTATGCCGCGTTCGACGGCGCTGCTGTCGTAGTCGCCGCCTGCAAAAAGTATAAAAAGCGCCCATGCCGTCTGCGAGGCGGTCGAGGGCCCCCTGCCTTTCTTGAACGGATCCTCATAAGTCAGCGCCGATTCACCCCACCCTCCGTCCTCATTCTGGACCCCGTATATCCATCCGGCTGCCGCCGTTAATTCTTTTTTTGACGGCCCTCCGGCCGAAAAAGAAAGGCCCCGCGCGGCCAGGAATGTGCCGTATATATAATTAACCCCCCACCTGCCGTACCATGTCCCGTCGGGCAGTTTCTCACGTCTCAGGAATTTCACGGCATTTTTAAGCGGGGGTTTCTTGGCGTCGTAACCTAACCTGCCAAGCAGCTCGCAGGCCCTGCCGGTTATGTCCGCGCACGTCGGGTCGAGCATCGCGTTATGGTCGGAGAACGGGACTTTGTTTAGGAAACGTTTGTTGTTATCCTTGTCATAAGAGCTGAATCCGCCGTCCCGGGACTGCATCTTCAGCATCCAGCCAAGGCCGCGTTCGAACCCGGCCTTCTTTTGCGGTTCTTCCGGCCCCATATCTATCTGCATCAGCCCGAGCAGTACCTGCGCGGTATCGTCTATGTCCGGGTAAAATTCGTTCCTGAACTGGAAATACCAACCGCCTGGCACGGCTTCTTTAGTCTTGACCTTCCAATCGCCGGGCTCGTTGACCTGCTTCGAGAGCAGCCACCGGCCGGCTTTTCTCATCGACTCATGGCCCTTCGGTAAGCCCGATATGCCGAGGGCATATGCGCAGAGCGCGGTATCCCAGACCGGCGAGACGCAGGGCTGCATCTCCGCCCTGTCGCCCTTATGCACGAGCAGCCTCAGGACTTCATCCAGGTTGGACTTTACCAGCGGGTGGTCGTCCTTGTACCCGAGACAGCTCAATGCCATCACCGAATTGATCATAGCCGGATAGATCGCGCAAAGCCCGTCGCTTTTGTCGAACCTATCTATCATCCATCGTTCGGCTTTCTTCACCGCCGCGCCCTTCAGGAACGCTAATCTCAATTTATACAAGGCCTTTATCGTCCCGTCCAGGAAGAGGAAAAGGTTCTTCCAGCTTATCCCGCGCCGGTCCCAGCGTATGCCGCAATCCTTCATCCTGCGGCCGTTAACGTAAAGTTCGTCGACGTTGAAATTTTTCGCGAGCGGACGCACCGGCCTGAAAGCCCAAATTATCGAAAGCGGCACGACGATCGTCCTCGTCCACGCGCTGAAATCGTAAATATTCACCGGGAACTGCTCCGGGAGCAATATGAGTTCCGGCGGGATAGCGGGCGCCGCGGCCCAATTCCCGAGACCGAACATGGCGAGATAGAACCTGTTATAACTGTTGGACTTTTCGATGCCGCCGAGGTCTGAAATTATCCGGCGGTCCCGCGCCATCAGCTGGTTGGCCTCCTCGAATCCTTTAAGCTTAAGCGCCATATAATTTTTTATGGTGGCGTTAAGTTCCGGAGGGCCGCCCGGATAGATAGCCCATCCCCCGTTCTCGAGGCGCCTTGCTAAAATATAATTCACCAATTTTTCTTCCAGCGCGTCGTCCCTTATCCCAAGGAACCGCAAAAGGAAGATGGTATCCGCCTCCAGGCCCAGGTCCATGTGGAAATTCGAATGGAAATAGCCGTCGGCATCCTGTTTGCTCAAGAGATACTCCTGAGCCCTGTTTATCGCATTTAAGAGTCTCTCGCTCATACGTTAAGGCAGTATCTTACTATTTTTTCAAGTTCTTTTATGTCTACAGAAGTGTTCTTACAAGGCCCTTCGGGGCGCTTGTTCGCTAGCCCAAAGACCGGCATCTTCGGGGCGGTATCCTGTATGCCGGAGATGAGGTCCCTCTCGCACGCCACGCCTATGACCGCGTCGGGCATGTGGTCCTTTATGGCTTTTCTCGCCTCGTCCCCGCCGAAAGCGGTGAAAGCTACAAATTGGTACTTCTCGCTGAGCTCTTTTATCTTTGTCCGTATATCCGCGGAGAGGCATCGGGGCAGGAGAAGGAGTATTTTCTTCGAGTCCTTGCCCGTCCGCGTCGCGTACATAAGGTCATTATGGAATTTGACGAAGGAATTGCCTATCTTGTCCCTCGTTACGCCGAAAAGTCCGGCCAATCTTACCGCTCCGGAAAGGAATATGCGCAGCGGGAGCCGCCTGGCGATAAAAGACGGCGCGAGTTTGACCCTGAAAACCGCCGATAAGACCTGCGCCAGGTACCACGCCGCCGTTAAAGAGCCGAAGATACAAAAAACTACCCCGGCAATATCCGTAAACCCCCGCCCGAAGCTTTCAAAGCGGGGAAGGGCAAGGTACCAGAACAGCCAAACTCCAACTAAGACAAGGAGTAATACTAAAAAAGAGAAAAAAATGAATAACGATTTCGGGGCGTCGCTTGGGCTTCCGCCCTTGGTGCCCGGCTGCCAATCCGCCCATTCGTCTCCCAAAAGCCTGTCTTCCAGCCTCTTTCCCTTCCCTGTCTCTTTCATAAGGGCATAATTATATCACGAATAAAGGGTGGGCGCAATAATGCTATTAAGCGGATTTGCGGATGATGAGCTTGGGATCGAAGAAACGCGTATAGGATTTCCTGTGGGGGGAGTTTATGGAGTTGAGCAGGTCTGAGCCGGCTTCGTAGGCGATATCGACTACGGGCTGGTCGACGGTGGTTATCGGGGGATCGAAGAGTTCGCATATCGGTATATTATCGAATCCGACTATGGCGACATCTTCCGGGACCCTCTTCCCTGCGCCCTTTACGGCCTTTATCGCGCCGATAGCCATCCTGTCGTTCGCCGCAAAGATACCGTCGGGCGGGGAATCGAGCGAGAGGAACTTTTTCGCGACGATCCCGGCGTCCTCGTACCTGAAATATCCGCGCTCCACGTATTCCGGCCTGAATTGGAGGCCGGCCTCTTCGAGCGCCTGTTTATATCCCTTGAACCTCTCCTCGGCATCGAACCAGTTCTCGTGCCCGTGGATGAAGGCTATCTTCTTCCTGCCGGTATCTATGAGGTGCTTCGTGGCGACGTATCCGCCCTTCCTGTTATCGCAGCCGAAAGAATCCGCCCTCTCGGAATACGCGAAAAGCAGCGCTACCGGGACCTGCTGTTTCCTTAATTCTTCGAGTTTTTCAGTATCGTCTCTCGAGATAGCCACCAATATCAGGCCGCCAACCAGCTTGCTCTTATACATCTGGAGGCATTGGTCGCCGTCAAATTTGGTCTGCGTGAATATCATCAGCTGGTAGTTGTTCTCGTTGGCGGCGCGGGCCACTCCCTTGATGGTATCTATCGCGAAGAAATCGGTATTTATGAAAGTATCGTTAGGGAATACAAGGCCTATTACGTTTATCTTCTTTGAAGCGAGGCTCGCGGCGTGGATATTCGGGAAATACTTCTCTTTATCGAGATGTTTTAAAATGCGCTCCCGAGTCTCCTCGGCCACGTTCTTGTCGTTCTTAAGGACCCTCGAGATGGTACGGCGCGAGATGTTAAGTTTTTGCGCGAGTTCTTCCAGTGATTTTACGCTCATTAGCTGCCCTTTCCGGTGATTACTATCTTATCAGAGAAGCCGGGAAAAGTAAACTCCGAAAAAAGGCCGCTGCTTTTAACGGCAGCGGCCTTGCCCTGGTTGCAGTTACAATGATAAAAGAACCGGCCCTGCTTCGTCTTATTCGTGGGGGATGAGATTTTAGCAGGGCCGGCCCCTTAAATCAGGTTACTTTTTCCTTTTCAACCCTAACAAACCTACCAGACCCGAACCGAGCAGAAGAAGGCTCGCCGGTTCCGGGACCGGAGCGTAATCAACGTTGATGTTGTCATATCCGAAGTTGCCCGTTGAGTTGT
>JAQUPL010000012.1:17760-18015 GCA_028716565.1 Candidatus Omnitrophota bacterium | reverse complement strand
ACGTTTGATATTGCTTCCTTCGTTGAGCGCTCGGCATCATGCAATAGATTTCTTTTGACTGCTTTTTCTGCTTCGTTTTGTTCTGTCGTTCCCATTGTCAACCCCGGTTTAGTACCGATAATGTTTCATTATCGGTAGTTGTTTATTTCGAAAACAGCATCGAAAAAGCTGTTATCGATAACCTATATTATTGACGCATAAACGTGAAAAAGGAACTAAAAAAAACCGGCTGCAGAAAGTATAGTTTTATTGTAT
>JAQUPL010000012.1:0-17660 GCA_028716565.1 Candidatus Omnitrophota bacterium | reverse complement strand
TCAAACATTTTTTGATAGCATCCTTAAGGACTTTCTGTTTTGCTTGATATTCGTCAATGTTCCAACCTGTTAAACGTTGATTTAAATTGACTCTTGTGGGATTTTTTTTACTTGGCATGGTTGTCACCCTTTTAATTTCTCTGTTTCGGCTCGGCACTCGAAACGATAAATTTGTTGTCCGAATGAATCAAGATCACGAACATGTTTTGCGGGGGGAATGTGATATTGACAAGTTGCGCATTTATAAGATCCTACTATCTTGTCTTCAAAAAAAGGACATTGTTTTACGACTTTACCTTCAAAGTTTTCATAATCCATTTTATCACCATTTTTCAAAAAGGTTCCCTAAATGAACCTGTTTAATGTTGCGCGCCATGTTCAATATTTCTTCTATTTCGTCCGGTCCTAAAGTCATTTCTTTGACGCCTTCTTTTTCGGTTTCAGGAAACAACCTGTTTCTTATCACAAAGGCATGTTCGAAACGCTTAAGCTCTTGTCTCCAAAGGCCTAGAACAGTTTTCGAGTGTTCAACAGCTTGTCTCAATTTAGACTTTGGAACCTTTGCTCTGATTTTCTTATCAGACTTCAGATGACTGATCGTGTAATCGTCCAAAACTTTCGCGAGAACCTGAAACACGATGTTTTTTTCTTGAACGGTCTTGAACGGTATTTCCGCGATGACATAAGGATCCTCGGTCGGATCCGAATACGTTTCCGGGTTGATTCCCGCGTTTCGAAGGATCGTTTCCGCCGCCTCACTCTCGTGAGGTGAACCGCGCAAATAAAGCGCATGAATGCGAGCGATTTTTTCAGGGGTCAACATGTAGTCTCCTTGGTGGATAAAGTAGGGGGGGGGAACCTAAGAGACCTCTGGTCGGCTCAGACACGGAGGGATATTCCCCCCCCCTATCGATAGGATACTATTTTTCGGGTGAAAATCTACTCTTTTGCGGGAGGTAAAACAGGATCACCGGCTTTTACCGGCTTGTTCGGGTTCGGTTGATCACCGTATCGAAGGCGCGTCACCTCGGCCCAATCTCCGCGAGATATTGCATCGTCGATTTTTGCCTGCGTTTCATCGTCCGGTTCGTCAGGCTTCTTGAGATCCTTTGTCACTTCCCCTCGGTCCTCCGCTTCTGATACGGACACGGACACGGGAGCGGATGCGGGAGCGGATACGGGCGGTTTTGAGGTTTTGGGTTTAGGCTTTGCCATGAGTTGATCCTTTCATTCGTCCCAGTACCGTTTTAGGAGACTGGTTACCATCCATCCGATTATCGCCGTTAATATCGCCGATGTTAACCAGTTTTTTTTTTCTTCGACGGGCGCCGAGGACTGAACCGAGGTGTTTATCCATGACATGATCATAGGGCTGGAAAAAGTCGTTAGGTCAACCCGGTCATAAACGCGGCGAGGATGCGGTAAGGCATTGCTTTTGGGATAGGCGGTTTCGAAGGCCTCGAAAGACGCGGTGGGAAGCTTGTCCATCAATTTTCGGATGCATCCCGGGCCCGCCGCATACATGAGATCGGCAATTTTCGCGAGCTGATCTATCGGTACCGCCGGCAGACGCTTCGACAAATAGGCGTATGCGATGCGCCAAAATTGCCCGATCAACCATGTGCCTACTCTGATTTGAGCCGGCCCTCCTTCTTTCGAGCGCATATCCGACATCGAGAACTTGAGCTCATGGCTTTTGTTGTACCAGTCGAGCGCCGACGGCATCA
The DNA here is from genome assembly GCA_028716565.1 of Candidatus Omnitrophota bacterium. Taxonomy (NCBI): domain Bacteria; kingdom Pseudomonadati; phylum Candidatus Omnitrophota; species Candidatus Omnitrophota bacterium. The sequence continues at coordinate 15,933 of JAQUPL010000012.1, read as the reverse complement.
CCTGCATGAGCCCGGATGCGCCGCTTGATGCGTTCACGAGACCGGGAACACCATTGCTCTCAACGTCGATTACCGCCAATATGAGCCCGGGAGGGAACGGCAAGCCCATCTGTCCCAGTTCTTTGATGACAACCGGTTGCCAACGGGCTGTATTTTCGTGTACGGCCTTCATGACCACGATCCGAGGTAGTGCTCCATCGCGAGCTTGTTCAAAGAGGACTGAATACCGCCTTTGAATGCGGCGGACACCGCCGGCCGTTCGGTGATAAGTCCGTCACATTCCCAAAAAACAGCCAATTCAAATCCTCCCGGCACGGGGAATCGAACGGAATTCGCTGAATCGGAATGAGTGGCAAACCATATTCCCGATTGCTCGGGAAAATCCGAATAGGGAAGCCCGGGCTGTTCATCGGGCGGATTGAGCTGATTGATCCACGGTCTCACCGAACCGTCAAACGGAAATAGGCGCATAAACCATCGGCCTCTCACTCCGTTGAACTGATCGGTGAACGGATCGCCGTAGGTGACAATCGAAGTGACGGATGGAACGGGCGCAAAATCAGCTACACCCATGAATTGCTCAAATCCCCGTATCACTCCAATGTACCGATGAGGAACTGGAAAGCGCGCCAATTCTACGCGCCACGGCTCGTATTTAAAACCGGGATGAACTACCAGACCGACAGAATCCATTTGATAACGGATCGCCTTCGGAGTGAGATACAGCGATTCGTAATACGGAAGATTGTCGAAGAAGGCGGGCAACGGCCGTTTCTTCAAGAAAGTTTCAAGGCAATTTCTAGAAATGAGATTTTCGGCCCACTCCGGAAACGGACATGGGTTTGAATCACTATTCAGAATGGATTTCGCGATTCTTGCTTCTTGAGTCCAGGCTGAAAACGGTGAAAACATGAACCCTCCTTTCGAGAGGTTACATGCTCCGTTTTACCATACCCCAATCGGCTAGACCAGATAAACAGACCTGAACGCGGAAGGTGTCCGAACGCGGTGTCAAGATGCGCGTATAGACATTGATGATTTCAAATCGCAACGCATGCGCCGCCTGATAGAAAAGGGGATATTCCAACGTCCTGAACGGGCCGGCCCGTTTCGGACCGAACAGAAGATCGGCATGAACGGGAACGTTGGAATAGTTCCGCATTTCGTCGTTCATGGAGATCAACACCTGGCCGTCCTGATAGAGACCGGACGTTTCCGGATCTTCGGTGTTTCCGAGAAACAAAACCGCCGCTCTCGTGATAAAGATAGCCTGTTCGTTCAGTTGAATGTATCCCTGCCCGCGCCCTTGTGCCGCAACGGGAACATCGATACTTACCGCATAGTTCATCGGCTTCCATCGTTCGGGGTCGAGGTCTTTCGGAAGAACAAGTCTTCCTTCAATGTCTTCGGCCATGGGAAAACCTCCTATGCGCTCAACGCGCCGCGCTGCTGTACCTCACGCAATCCGTGGATCGCGCACTGGATGACGTACCGTGTCGGGAAACGACCTTGAGCAATCGTCGGCGCTTCACCGGTTACGGGATATCCCCACATATACGACCACGGGCCCGTGAATTGCGCGAGAATGCGCCGCGCATATTCCGACAGGGTGAGACGCACTTCGAAGGTTTCGTTTCGCGGAATCGCGATTTCGCTCTTGAAGTAGAAACGGTTGTCCTTCGTCGGCTCTCCTTGGGTACCCACGACGACGGCGGAGGTATATCCCTCCCATGTTGTCGCTGCGTCCAAGCCCTGCGAAACGCCGCTCACGCGCGGACCGTAGCCCGGGGGCATATGATACGGAGATGCATCAAGGCGGACGTCTTGCGCGAGACGGAACTCGATTCCCACATGATTGGGAAGGTCGAATTGAAAAAAGTTCGGGATATTGATTCCCGGGGGCGGCGCAAATTCCCCTGCGACATGATTGTCCCACGGCTGCGACGGGCCTTGAAACGCGATACCGATAGACAGGGCGTGAAAGGCGAAATCGGAGCGATCTTGGCTTTGCTGATTGTTGTACGCAAGGCCGCACATCGCCTCGTTTCGCGATTTGAAGAACCGGTGTTCCTGCTGCTGTCCGAAGGCTTGAAAGCTCGTGAACCATCCCTGAACGTTCGCTTCATTGCCGTACATTTGACTTGATATGACGATCGAGTCGTAGATTGTCCAGGGCTCTAAAACATTTTGCATTTGCATGGTATCACCTCCGCGATTATCTCGCGTGAGCCTCCCCTCTCTGTTGCACGTATCTTACGCCGTGCAAGGTCACCCGAATTCCGTAGAATGTCGGGAGATAGTTGACAGAGATGTCATTCGGCGCCGGGAACGTGTGCGGGCCCGGAAGTGCTTGAAGCAGGCGCCGACAGTATTCAGACGGAATGAGCTTTACCGCGATTGCAGCCTTCACCGGTATTTCTACCGGTTCGGGGAAAACGTAATTTGCCTTGATGTGGGCGTTTCCCTGGCTTCCGGAATGTACAGACCACGGCATCGAAGCGGCGGGGGACACACTACCGTCCTGCGACGCGAGCGATCCGTATCCGCCGACGATCGGTCCACCGCCCGAACCGGGCATGAGCGCATTGATGCGGAGTTTAGTGTCTTGATTGACCAAAAACTCCAAGCCCATGTGTTTGGGGATATCGGCCTCCCAAAGAGCGGAAAACATCGAGTTCCACACGTTCAAGTTGATGATGGTGGTCGTGTAGTGCTGGAAAGCCGCCGACGGAGCGAAAAAATGAACGCAAAGCGAATTGACCGTGAACGGCCAGGCCACTTGATCGCGTGTTTCGAGATTGGTGTATTCTTTGCCGGCGGAAGCTATGTTCCTTTGGTTGAAGAATTGCCAATCTATTGCATTTCCCGCTTGCACAAAGTTCTCATACCATCCCGCCGGCTTGATGGACAGATTCGGATAGTCCGGCGTTACTGCGACGGTATCGAACAACGGGAAGGTTTCTTGGACATTCAACATGATTCACCTTCCTTGTTTAGCCTTGATAGGCTGCGCGATACTTCGCAATGTAATCTTCCCGGACATCCTGTCCGAGACGGCCCGGGGTGACCAGTGCTTCACCGAATCCTCCGAGACGGCCCCGGGATACGAGAGCCTCGCCCCATGTTCCTTGCAGTTCGGGAAGGTCGGTGTCTTCACCGTCCCAACTCTCACCCAATCCCATGCGATGACGTTCATCGAGCGGCAACATCTGGCCGTCGTCGGACATCATCCACGGTGTGCCTTCGCCGTCGAGCTGCAACACATTGGGATCGGCGCCGAAATACCCGTACCCTTCAAGAGCATCTTCGGGAGCGCCGAACCACTCTTGAGCTTTCGGGGACTTCGTGACGAGCTCGTTCTCGACAAGCTTGAACAGCACGAAGGCAAGACCGCCGTTCAGGACTCTTTGTCCCATTCCCGGTCGGATCAGGTTTGCGGCGAATGCGCCAGCGAACGCGCCCGCGCCGGCTTTGAGATAGGTCCCCCAGCTCCATGTGGTGGGATCCGTCTCGGTACCGCCGCCGAACTTGCGCGCGCCGAGCTTTGCCGCGAACATGCCGAGGAGCATCGGGATTCCCTCGTGAATCGCCGATTTCACATTGAGACCGGCGAAAAGCCGTCCCCCTGCGCGCCGCGCATACCGCCGCATGCGTCCGCCTCCTCGTCGCGGATTCTCCATCATCACTTCCGGATTCCTCCGGTAGCTGCGCCTTCGTCGTCGCCGCGTGGTCCGTCTGGCAACGGGGGCGGCGCACGTCCGGCGAGCTGCTCGTCGTCGTCGTCTTTTGGCCATTGTGAGGCCTCCCTTTCTTGCCGTCGTCGCACGTCGTCGACGCCGGGTTGTTTTCGCCTTTCGGCGAGTTTTCGCCCCCTTTCGGGGGTTGATAAGAAGGACTTCCCGCATTTATCACCTATCCGGTAATGCCTACCGCCTTCACAGTCAGTTTACGCCCTGTCAACCTACAAATTCCAGGGGATTTTTTATTGTCCATCTGTACCTTTGTAGGGTTTTCGAAGTCGTGAACATATCCGGTTGCCTTTCCGGTCCACTTAGAGGACCGGTAGGCAATCGAAAACGCATATTCCGCATGATTCGGCGAGAAATCTCGAACGGTGAATCGAAACGCTCTATCCGGTTCCCAACCTACAAACCGTTTGAACATGCTCGCCGCGCGATTCGGTACTGATTCAGCCTCTTTCACACCCTTCGGCATCGGAAGGATCCACAACTCTTTGCCGCTCGAATCGGTTGCGAGGTAGAAAGCGTTTTTTCGGAATTTATAAACGCCGCTTTCCGTTTCGATTTCTATCGGCTCACCGAGGAGCACCAATGTTGCCGGGATTTTCATCTTCCCACAAATACCGATGAATTCCCGGTGCCGGCGGTAAACCCTAAAGCATCAACGGCCGGCCATGTGTCCGCCGCCTCGCCTGCTGTCGTAGTATATGCGATCAGTTGTCCGAAAGTTCCGACCATACCGTCCAAAACAGGCGTGCTTGTGGGTGAATTGTAAAATGCATCGACATGATTTGTTCCCTCAAACCATATTCCACCGCGACTGATTGTGGAATATGTTCCATCACTCCCACACTGGCCGATTTTGACCGTGCAACATCCAAAAAGGGTCATACAGTTGTCGGAAACAAGAGTTGTGATTCGTTCTACATTTAGGATCGAACAATAGGCCTCTATTCCCCCTTGATTCTGTAACGGGAACAGCGTTACTCCTCCGTCTGTAATGCAGTATTGAGCGTCAAAAGACGCATTCCGACAGACGAATTTTCGAGCGTTCGAGTAGGTGATCTTCGCCGCTCCTCGAATGTTTATGATGTTGTCAAAGTCCATTGCCATAAGTTCGCAGTCTCTTACAACGCAATTTTCAGACGGAGACCAGTTTGAAATATTGCCAAACTTCGCGCCGCAAATATCCGGCTGATACGGTCCGAAAGTGGTGTCGGGACCGGCCAGATTATTGACTCCGCAATTCGCGAGAGTAATAACCTCATCGACATCGATAAACACATTCGTGTTCACATTTCCGTATCGAAATTCATTCCCGGGTACGGTTCCCAAACCGTTCCAATTGTCGCCAAATTTGACGAATGACAATGTGCTGTCACAGGTATTTCGCCATTTGACAAGCGCCTCAACCATGTTGAAAAACGGAGGTGTAGATGGAAGAAAATCAACGTTCAGGTTGAAAATTCCGACTTGACTTTGTTTGCCTCTGCGTCCACCCGAACACGAAGCAACGATATTTTCAACGGTCAATGTTCTCGCCGGTCTGACAACGTCAATCGTATCCCCTCCGCCGATTCCGTGGATTAAAAACGGCATCGACTGAAAAAGTATATTCGCTCCTATCACCTTGTGAATCGGTACCGCGTAATTTCCGGAAAGGGCGAACGATGATTGAGCGGTGGGACCGAAACCCGCGACGCATGCGCACCAGCTACCGCCGCCGCCTCCCAAAATTCCGATCGCGCCGATGGTGTTCGATTCAACTACAGTCGGAGCGCCACTTCCGAGCAGTGCGAACGAACCATCTTCGCCGAAAGAAAAATCGAGATGCAGAGTTTTTGTCGGCATCGAAATATCAGACATGAGCACGACGCGGTATTTATGATTCAAACGTCTCGGAAGGTTGTCGAGAAACCACAAAGAAGCATACGGAAGCGACGCGCTACCGGTGCCTGTTTGGTCTGAACCTGTCAATGCGTTGACATAATATGTCGTGTCGGCAACCGAGACGGACAAACCGCCGATCGCTCCGAGCAATCGATAGATGTCGATGATTTCTTGGTCATGTCCATCGTTCAACTGTCCGAGCATCTTCGACAGATCAAATTCGCTCAATCCCTGCTCGTAATCCGAAAAATCGATCACGATTGTTCGGTGAAAAAATCGGCTCAATCTGCGTTCGAGCTGATATTTTTGAGCGACTAAAAGAGCGTTTCTTCCTTCTTCGGTTGTCAGCAAATTCGACATTTTTATTTCCTCAAAAACGATAGCGCGAACGAACCCCCTAACAGGGCGAGCGCTACGGTTAGGCCTTTCGACAGTCCGCCCTTGAGCGTATCCGCGAAAGATTCTTTTTCTTCGATTTTTTGATTTTCTTTTACGACTTGCCACCCTTTGCAAAGATCCGAAGACGGATCTTTGCAAAGAGCGGTATCCGCCGCTTTGTTCAACTTTTGATAATCGACTAAGAGTTCATCAGAGTTTTTTCCCATATGGTACAAGGTAGCGAAGCATCCGGCGAGAATCAAACCGCCCACGATCAACGGGATGAAAAGTGCACCCATCGCGGGAGAAGGCGACAAGATATCAAAATCCCCATCTCGCCATTTCAGACCGTATTCGAGCGATTGAACTTTTTGAATCGCGGTCTGAACTCCGATCATATTTTCTTTCAACAAGAAAAAGCGCTTTTCTGTAGTATCTGCACCAATGAGATTAAGTGTAAACTGATTTTGTGAAGCGTATGAAGCGTAAAGAGCCTTTGCCGTCAAGGTTTCGTGCTGCAATTGCAACGCAAAAATCTTGTCTTGTATCTGCTCATAGAGCGCCAAACACTCGCCCCACCGCCTCACCTGCTCTGTGGTGGGGCGAGTGCTTATAGGCGCACGTTTAGAAATCGGCATCGGCTCAGTATCAGGCATGACTCAACAATCCTAAAATCAGTGGGATCGTCCACAATCCCTTATCTGTACCGCCTCCACCTCCACCACTTCCCGCAGGACCGGCCGGGCCCATCGGTCCGGGAGGACCGGCCGGGCCCATCGGTCCGGACGGGCCCGGTATCCCCTCGGGCGGATGCGCCGCGAGATACGCTTTCACCGCCGCCTCGATCGCGGCGTTCGATGCATTCCCGGGAGGACCGATCGGGCCCACGGGACCGGGAGGACCGATCGGGCCCATCGGTCCTTGACTTCCCGGTATCCCTTGAGGACCGGACGGACCGGAAGGGCCCGGTATCCCCTCGGGCGGATGCGCCGCGAGATACGCTTTCACCGCCGCCTCGATCGCGGCGTTCGATGCGTTACCGGGAGGACCGGAAGGTCCGATCGGTCCCATCGGGCCCATTGAACCGGGAGGACCGGACGGGCCCATCGGACCGGCCGGGCCCATCGGTCCTACCGGTCCGGATGGTCCGGTTTTCCCGGGTTCTCCCGGCATCGGTTCGGGTGTCGGCGAGGTATAGATCTTTTCCGGTTCTTCACCTGTAAGAGGAGGTACCCAAACCGTCGGGTATTGCTTTCCCGACCCGGCCGGTGCATGCGGATTCTCTATCGAGTATTTCGGATAGAATTGAAGTCCCTTGATCTTGTAGGACTCCCATCCTGCCGTCCCTTTTTCGATATGGTTGTTCCATGTTGCCGCGTTCATGAGCATTAAACCGGATTTTACGTTGTCGGCTCCATACGCTCTTTTGGCGACTCCATAAGGGGTTTCGTCCGGAAACGGTCGATAGAACATTCCCGGGGTGCTGTCTTTGTTGTTTCGAATTTCAGACGGCTTTGGAACATACCTATCATCGAGATTGGGCGCCGATCCGAAACCTCCGAAACGCGGGCCCGGGGTGAATTGAGCCATACGCCGAAGAAGCCGAGAATCGGCAACCATCGACGGAGCTCTAACCCCGGGAGGCCAGGGCATGCAGGAAAGGCGGCGCATGGGTCAACCTCCGCGGGCCGCTTTGAGTTTCGCCGCGGCAACCGCAAGATCTGCTTGCATGCCTTTTATTTTGTGCGGGCTATTCGCAACAAGTGTTCTTGCCTTGCCCGGCTTACCTGCGAGCTTTACGCCCCACTTGTTCATAAGGTTTGCAACCTTGCCGGCGACTTTGAGACCTGCGGCGATTGCCGGACCATATCCCGGAATCAGCGCCGCTATGGGAGCCAATTTCGCCGCATATTTTCCCACGAATTTCATCAAAGGTCTGACAAACTTCATGGCAATTTTGTGGATCTTGTCGGCGATCTTCAAAATCCATTTACCGCCCGGAAGCTTACTTATGACCTTGCGAATTCCTTTTTTGATTCGTTGGGCGACTTTTTTGATACCCTTTTTGATGCGCCGAAACATACGACGGAAAAACCCTCGGCCGAGCGATCCGTCATACTGATAGATCGTTCCGTCATCGCCAAGCGCGAGCATTCCGTCATACGCTTGACCGTAGGATCTCATATACTGATAATCCTGCGGCGCGAGTTCGAGCATGGGAGTTCTCGCGATTCCCTGGGAATCCGACATCACCTCAACGGGCGGGAGGTTCATCTGATCGCCGCTGATAACACCCATCGATCCGGCATACATGCCCCAACCCTTGAGGCCTACCGTTTCCCAATTGTCCGGGGTTATTTCCGACTCGCCAAAGCCGAGGACTCCCGAAAGGTCTTGCCACTGCCCTTCCGGCAGTCCCAACAATCCTTCTTGACCATACATGCTTTTTACTCCATCAAGTTCGGTGCCGTTCAACCCCCGAACATTTCCTTCATATCCTAACAGTTTCCCCTCTAAATTCCAAAACGCAATCCTCGAATGAGGAGCGGTCGCAAAAACCTCACGATGAGGATGCAGAACAGGATCGACCGTCACCCAACCGACGCCTGGAACGTGAGCCTGCGGGAACACATGACCGAAAAGATTTCCGGGAGGATGACCGGGCCCGGCCGTTGTCGCAATTCGAACCGGGAATCCGGTTGCCACAAGCTCGGCACCAAGGGCGACGGTGACGCAATCGCAATCGCCGGCACCTTTTCCAAGCCCTACACCGACACCATCGAGCGCGAGCATATATTGAGCAATCGCCTTCGGTGATACGGTGACCATCTCTTTATGTATCGGATCTCGGACGTACCTCCAGCGTTTCAAAAAGTCTTCATAGATTGCGTTCAACTGTCCGAGATAGTCTTTCGGAGCTGCTTTGGTAGCGACTGCGGCGGCGTGGTTTCTGATCGGAAGGTATTCAGCGGCTCTTTTTATTGCCTGGCCGATGAGCCGTATCGTTTCTTTCGTCTGCGCCGGCGGGCCCCCCGGGAATCTGTGGTGTAGCATCTTCGGGTTCATCGAGCGGTTCAAGGTCAAGCGCATTCTCCAACACCCTTTCGGCCTTCGCTCTCTCAGTATCAGGCAATCTAGAAACGGTGTCAAAGTACAAATTCGTCAAGGCTTCACCTCCGATATCTCCGGACAGTAATTTTTTTTGCAATATTTCCATCAATTGTTCATCGGTAGGTTCTACAAATTGAGAAGTCGGCGGCGGCGGAGGTGCAACGCTCGGATTGGGAACGATATTCGGATGAGCCGCAACAATAGGAACGGGTGGACGCTGAACGGGTGCCGCCTGCGCCTGTTTTTGAGCAATCAACGGCAAGGCCTTTTCAGCGAGTCCGATCAGACTCGCGCCCATGTCGTTATTCTCTGAAGGAGGTTGTACGAAATCCCGCATCTGACTTAATGCGGTCATCATATCGGCAATCGATGCAGCCTGAGATGGGGACGATTGAGGAGGCGTCAAAGCTCGTTCGGCAAAGGCCTTTATCAAAGGCATTATCATGGGAATGAGAATTTCAAGAGTTCGGTTTTCTGTCGGCGCAATAGGTGTTTCAGGTTTGATTTCTTTCAACAAAGCAAAATATTCTAAAAGTTCGGATTTAGGATCTTTTTTCTGTTCGCCGCCTAAATTCGGATCGTTGATCAGCTTTCCGTAAACCTTCGGCGGAAATGATTTGAGCTGCAAAAGCATTCTTCGGCGAAATACTCCTTTGTTGTCCCGAAGCATCAAACGGAGGACTTTTCCGCCCCATTGGTTGATTAAATACTGAAGATTTACGGGGTTTTCACCTGGTTCAAGTTCGATTTCTTCGAGGAATCCGCTCAAATCCTTTGGGGATTCTCGATAGATCGAAAGCGTCCATCCCTCGCCATACGAATCAAACATCTCCTCAAAACTCGAAACATAACTATCCTCTGGAGCCTTTTTTTCTTCTTCTGACATTGCTTTGCCTTCCTTGGTGGTTTCTAGGTGTTTTCTAGGTACAAACTAGGTGAACACTAGGTGTATTTTAGCCTAAAAATACACAAAAACTAAGTGAAATGTTTTATTGATTTCAGCCAAATTACAATTTATTCTCTTGTTTGTCTCTTGGTGGAGACAGAAAGGTCTCACCCCCCTAAAGGATTATCCAACCTGGGGGGTGAGTGGGGTTTGACAATGTCTTGTCAAAAAGAATATAAAAAAGATTCCCAAAAAAAGCAAGCAAAAGAACGAGATTTAGAAAGAATTCAATTTGTTGTTAGAGATCAGTCATTTCCAAATATCTCCAACAAAGCTTCTGCAATTCTTTCATGTTTCATTTCACTATATCGTCTTGAATATACAGGAATTACTTCCTATATCGAATCAATCAACCGATCAATCAACCGATGCGGTTATCGCATGTCAGAACGGACATTCTATCGGGGATTGAGAGAACTTGAAGACCTAGGATTTTTTTCAAGACGTAAATTCAGAGTCAAACACGATAAATTTCAAACCGTTATTGAATTCAACTTGGAACGGTTTCAATTTTGGAAACGGATCTCGAGCACACACACACAAACACACATTGCGCACATTTCCTCATCTCTGCCAAATTGTCAGGAATCCCCTCGGACGAGTAGTAACATACGGGTAAACTCTTGTGATATTACGGCTAAAGAACAAAACAAGCCGCGCGCGCGCGCGAGCAGGTTCAAAAATTGGGTTCATCCGGTCCTATTCAGCCTCATGTGCGTTCTCAAGGCGCAAAAGGATCGCGACAGGGCGCTCATAATCAGCCGCGCGCGGTGGGAGATTGACGCCGGCCGCGCCGGGATAGAAATACCGGGTCACAGTGGCATCGACTGGGATCGCTCGTCATGGCAAGAAATGCCTCACACACATCGAGAGCAAGTCATCCGAAATGAAATTTTACCGGTATTGCGAAAAAATCCCGAAAATCAGTCAAATTCCGTCTCTGAACTCATATCTGCGATGATTGGACAAGATGAGGCGGTTCAATATCGAGAGCCGGAGATTCGATATCAGATGGTTGTTCAGAAGGCGCGGGAGCTTCCGAAGGTACAGATTGACCTTCCAAAAGACGATCTTGAGATCCTTGTCGCGGCGAGGAATCGAGCGATGCAAAGACGATCTTGAGTGGATTGTTCAGCATGATCGAACCATCTTCTATATACCGCCTCAAAACCTCCATGGAAGAATGGCGAGTTTGCCGGGCGATGAATCTTTCGGGGATTCCCAGTTGTCCGCATTGAGTAGCGAAACCTCGCCGCAACGAATGCGCCGAATATTCGATAGGACTATATCCCACGGAGCGCGCCGCATCCTTGACAACGTCTGTGATTGTCTGCTCGGTCAATCTCGCCGCGTTTCCCCAGTCGTAAAACATCATGGCGTTTGTTTTTCTCACTCGTCTGAAAAGCGGTCCCGATCTATTCAAAAACAAAAGCTCTTTGTAGTCCTCAAGAAACCGGACACAACAAAGTTCTTTATCGGGAGCCCTCGGAATAAAAATGTTTGCGCCTTTTCCGTCTTGATCGGTCTTTGATTTCCTGATCCGAATCGTGAGGCCTTCGGGCAAAAAAGAAAGATCCTCGACATCGAGCGCGCAAATCTCGGATCGTCTCAAAGCGGCGCACCATCCGATCAACAAAATAGCTTGATTTCGCCTTCCTCGAATCGTTCGTTCACACCGAGAAACCATCCGTTTCAAGTCATCCCATAAGATGGGCTTTGCAGCATCGCAAGATATGCCTATTTCTCGCCTAATACCTTTTAAAACGGATTTTACAGAATGAGAGTCTGTCGGTGAGTCATAACCAGACTCGACATGAAAGCGTTTTATCGATACACAAACCCTGGAAATAGTCGAGTATTTTTTATCGATAATTGACGCCAAATATGCGCAAACTGTTTCAGGTGTCGCCGGCAACCATGGTTTTTCAACTCTCAAACAAAAATCGGCGAACAAAGCAAAGTCTTTCGAGTAGGCACTTTTTGTGTTTTTCGATAGACCTTTATCCGACAATTTTTGAGATAGAGAAATGAGATCGTCAAACAGATCATGTGCCGGAGTCAGGATCGGATTTTGTCGTTTGGGTGATTTCGGATCGGTCATGTTTGAACTCCGCTTTGACCGCCCGGTAAAACTCACAGCGCAAGCAATTCGGAGGGGGATCCGATGATATTTGCTGCAAATCAGACAAAGAGCGGCTCAATTTTTTGATTTTTGTCAAGGCCAACCAGAGAACCGCCGCGATGAACGTTGAAAGGATGTCTGTTGCTTCGAAGCTCATAGCGGAATTATATCATTGAAGACCGAGCTGCACTACACAGATCGGATCGTCGAAAAAATCAAATATGTTGTGTGTTTCCCCATGTGACTCATGAACTGATATGGGGTTTTTACCACCGAAACCTTTCCAGTCACAATGAACACAATCCACAAGAAAAATGTATTTCATTTTTCGGTTGAACATAGAACGATCGATTTGTTGACCGCACGACGGACAGCGGAATTTCCAGTTTGTTTTTTCTGTACCGTATCTATTGCAGCCTTCGACGTACCATTCGCGAGACGATAGGTGTTTTTCGGTCGGCTTCAATTGCTTTTCCATCTGAAAACCCCCTTTAAATGTTCGGCCTTCATCATTTTTCTATGCTGCGACACCCCTTTGAAAAATCCATGTGCGATCGTCGTACCATATAAAATTCCGAAAATGATTAAAGCTTTTACTATCATGGTTTGAGCGGTACCTCCTCATTGACCATGCCGTACTTTCGTTTTTGTTCGAGCAAGAGATCGGCGGCCATTTCGGCACATTCTTTGTAGTACCATGCGGTTTCCTCTAAAAGGTCGTATTCAAGATCCGAGTTCGAAGCTTCGTAATCGTCCGAGGCCTCGTCTGTTTCTTTTCGTTTGCCTTGCAAAATGTCGTTCGCACGTTGCGTATCAAGGATCGCAAGACGCGCGAAAGCTTGCGCCGATTGTCCGTAAAGCATCGCAACGTTCGACATCGTTCCGATTATTGCAAGCTTTATGTCTGCTTCGTTTGGCGCATGTGTTCCACCGCCAGGACCGGGAATAACGATTCTTCTTTGACTCATTTGGATATCTCCTTGCATTCGTTCGAAGCGAATGCGCAAAAGCCGGCACCTTCGCCGGGAGTAGCCGACGGCGCACATGTGCCGCCGATTTCTGAACAATATTGATCGTAAGCATTTTGAGGCCTGCAACAATAACGGCCGATACCGTCGCATTGATAAGCGTTGTCGCGAATCCATCCGGAATAGATCGGGAAAGTCTCAAAGCCCATTCCGTCGGATCCGTTATCGCACAAAAGGATCGTTGAAACAGAAGGATCGATAGAGAATCCGTTTAGCAAACCGGTTGCTTCTAATTCCTCTTTTGTAAATCGGTTGTATTGGCAAGATCCAGGGCAAGCCGATATATCGTCGGTAGTGTTGCTCTCGTCCGATTCTGTATCCGTGTCGAAACCCGCATCCGAAATCGAGTCCGAGCTTGTAACAGTTTCCGATTCCTCGTCCGAGTCCGAGATTACTTCCGTTTCTGATCCGTTTGAATCCGAATCTTTCGGATCCGAATTCTGATCCGATTCCGAGTCCTCTTCCGATTCCGAGTCCGATGATATAAAAGTATCCGGTCCCATATCCGAGTCCGAGACTTCTTCCGTATAAGTGTCTCTTTGGATTTCTACAACAGAGTCCCTCTGATTGTCTTCTTCCCATGTGTCCGAAACAGTTTCCGTGGACTTTTCCGAATCGTAATCCGTTTCTGTATCCTCGTCTGTAACCAATTCGAACAAGGGCGTATAGGCGCCGCGACAACCAAACATTGACACAACAAAGATTGTTATAAAGCATTTCATCCTACGCTCCTTTTCATTTTTCTAATGACCGCTTCGGCCATAAGAATTCCCGCTTGTTTATCTACTTTATCGAACACTGACACGGCTTTTTGAAAACCTTGGTCAATCGGCAAAGATAAAAACGTCTCGATCGTGGATACCATATCCGTGCCCGCTTTCGCGAGTCTCGATATACATTCGACGTTCGATTCGTTAGGAACTTCGTAGCAATGACCGTCCAAAAGTATGTTTTCCAACGGGACATATCCGGGAACATTTGTTATTCCAACTTTGAAAATCTCCTTTGCTGGATCTATCATCTTAAAGGCTACAATTTTGTGACCTCTTGAGACGATAGGTCCACCCATAACCGCTGCATAGGCGACAAAATCATTGATCCGAAAGTTCTCTACTTGAGTGAACCTTCCGTCTTCTCCAAGAACATATTTCATAATCAGCCCTCCTCTTTGCAAAGAGGGTCATCGGCAAAGTCGAACACTTCACAAAACGGTTCACCGTTATCCGTCAAGTGTATCGGATTGACCTTGAACAGTCCGCCGCCTGCATAGTCGCAAGGTCCATTTCCCTTCACATCTTCTTTTTTTCCGAAAGCATTTCTCTTTGCCCCTATGATCCTACCGATGCAGGAAAAGCCTATCATCCCCTCTGGAGCTTTAGCGGCCTGATATTCCGCAACGCTCGCGACATGTCCGCAAATAGGACATCGGAATTTTACGGATTCAAAATCACCGTAACGTTTTTTTGCCTCTACAATCCATTCCGCATGGGTCATCTCCTTGAAAATCATTGTTCCCCCTTCATTCTATAAGTTGTAAATTGTCTTACTATTTCAGGTTCTACCCAAAAGGTTTTATTGCATTTTTTGCATTCCATATCGGTGTCATAATCGATAGACCATGAATCCCAGTCCTCATGATCGCAGTAGGGACATATCACGTGCATTCTGTCGGTATGGTTCGGTTTGGGTTCTTCTTCGAAGTCTTCCCGATCTAAGGTGTCGCTCATTTTGAAAGCTCCTCTGCGATCAAATCTGCGGCGGTTCTAAGCTGCTGCAAAGCTCTCATGAGCGGGAGGTCTATCCCGTTCGCTTTCAAGGGATCAATGTAGCTCATTGAGCTTACGACTGCCGCAATAGCCTCATTTGTTGATCGCTCGGCGTCGTGCAAAATGTTGCGTTCGGCTGCTTTTTGATCTGAACCTTTAACATCATCTTTTCTCATCATCAAACCCCGGTTTAGTACCGATAATGTTTCTTTATCGGTAGTTGTTTATTTCGAAAACAGCATCGAAAAAGCTGTTATCGATAACCTATATTATTGACGCATAAACGTGAAAAAGGAACTAAAAAAAACCGGCTGCAGAAAGTATAGTTTTATTGTATTTCCTTGTCTTCGTCGTCACAACAACCGAATTGAGAAGGATCGTTTTCATGGTCCACTATGAAATCACGAAATTTTCGTGATGTTTTGATATCACTGAGTTCAACTCTTCCCTCGTGAAATGCTAGATCTGACGACGATCGAGCGAACGACCAAAGAGAAGCAACCATGTGATCTGACATGATATAATCTGGAATATTAAACGCTGAATCAAAACCATTTTCGTTCAAACATTTTTTGATAGCATCCTTAAGGACTTTCTGTTTTGCTTGATATTCGTCAATGTTCCAACCTGTTAAACGTTGATTTAAATTGACTCTTGTGGGATTTTTTTTACTTGGCATGGTTGTCACTCCTTACTTAAAAAATCGCCGAAACCTGTATTCGAACCCATTTCGAACGTATCTTCGGCCGTGCAATGAAAAGTGAATTCGCATTCGCCGGCTTCACCGTAGTTACCGGAAATACATTTTGGCGAATCCGCCCTGTGAGGACACAAGGCGCACGAATAAGAGCCGACTATTTTATCCGGATAAAAAGGGCATGTATCGAGAGCTTGACCGTCAAAAGTTTTATATTTCATAAATCACCATTTTTCAAAAAGGTTGCCCAAGTGA
>JAQUPL010000011.1 GCA_028716565.1 Candidatus Omnitrophota bacterium | reverse complement strand
GTATACCCGAAATATAAATTGGAATTTACTAACGGGGAAACATATACTATAAACATACATCCGGAGATACGCAACGGGTTGAATTCCAGCGAGATAATCGAGGCGACTCTTAATCCGCCGCCAAAAGTTATTGAAAAGCGGATAAAGGAATTCACAGATACGGCGCATATTAAATCCGGTTTAAAAGGATCATATTATGTAAATTCTATGGCGGTTTATTGCTATAAGTTATTCTTTTCATTTTTCGGTAAATTTTTTGCTTTAAAAGTTCTTATCATTTATTCAGTCTTGTTGCTGGCCCGGTTCATCGTGTGGGCGCTAAGGACATTAAGGAAGAAATAACCAATGCGTAGATATTTAATGCTGCTATGTTGTTGCGCGATCCTCTCTGGCTGCGCGGCCCTTCCCGTCAAGAAAGGGCAGTCCTATTCCCTCGACGACATTTATAAGCGCATGGGCTATAAAGTTGAGGGCGGCTACAGGGTAGTTAATATTTTCTACGCGACTAGCCGGGAAGTCGACTATACCGCAAAACCCTTCCCGGCCTTTAAAGCCAAAATGGCCGGCGAGACGACATATGGCACTCTGGATATCAGGATGGACCCAAGGGTAAGGATAGGGACGATGCTACCGGACCAGCTTAAGAAGAACGGCATAATAGAACTGCAGGAAACAAAGAGATTGGATCCGGACGCTTTCTCGAAGCAGTTGTCCGAAGCAGTGCAGGCGTCTCCGCATAAATCCCTGCTCGTCCTCGTCTTCGGCTATAAGGACGGCTTTGAGGCCACGGCGATGAAGGCCGCCTATTTCGCGTACCTGCTGGATGTCAATACGCCGGTATTGTTATTTGACTGGCCCGGCGACCAGCCGGTCAGTATCGGCGGTTATATGAAAGCCCAATCCCTGGCCGGCGCCTCCGGGCCATATCTGGCGAATGTATTGGCAAAGGTCGTCCGCGAGGTCAAACCGAAAAAACTCTGGATAGAGGCGTCGAGCCTCGGCTGCCAGGTGGTCTGCGACGCTTTTGACACGCTCTATACGCAGCCCGATTTTGCCGACGCGGATATCGAGATAGACCAGGTCATACTTGCGGCCCCGGACATAAGCCGCAACAAATTCGATGAGAAGTTCGAAAAGGAGTTTACGGCCATATCGAAGAAATTGACCGCATATGTCTCTTCCGACGATAATGCCTTGCTGATGAGCGGGATAATCAACGGGGAGAAGAAGCTTGGGCGCGAAAAACTGAGGGTAACAGAGCCGGAGCAGCTCGAAGAAGCAAGGGGGGTGCTTTATTTGAAATCCCTTGACCCTGAGCGTTTCATGACGATCGACGTGACCGCGATAAATAACTCGAGTTTCAAGCACGGCTATTACCTCGAATGCCCGGAATTTTATGACGATTTTTATATGCGCATTTTTGACACGCAGCCGAACATTAACAGGCATCTCTACCTTTTGAAATACAGCAACGGCGCGGATTATTGGGTCATGCAGGGCTCGAAATAATTATGGTGACAAGTTTGTCCTATAGCAATTTGATTGCGGAGGATATACTTAATTAGGGCGGTATAATGGCAAAGTCAGAGTTTGTAACCATATTAGCAACCGGCGACCGTGCCTCGATGGCGACGGCGAAATCGCTTCTTGAAAGCGTGGGTATAGAATATTATGTCAAAGGCGAGGACGTGCAGAACCTGATCGGTTTTGGCGCCATAGACGGGGTTCCCGTGATACAAGTTGCCGAAGAAAATGCGGAAGATGCGAAAAAGATCTTAGAAGGGTTGGAGAAATAGCGGGGCATGGATATAATAACCCAAAAATTCAATGAGTGGACCGCAGGGAAGGGGCCGAAAGAGGCGCGCATTTCGGTCTTCGAGCATACCCGCGACATCCCGTACGCAATAATCGCGGCCATGCGCGATCCTAAGGTCGGCCCGGCGGCTCTCATCGAAAGAAACCACGGCTCGTGCAACCCGAAGCATGTCCTCCTCGGCGAGCTCTTCACGCGGCTCGGTTACAAGGTAAAATACGCGAATTACGCTTTTAATTGGGACGATCCAGCCGTAAAATATCCGCCGGAACTCAGGGCGCTTACCAAAAAGATACCGAGTGGAAACCACCTCGCCTGCAAAGTTTTAATAGACGGCAGGTGGGTCCTCGTAGACGCGACATGGGACCCGCCGCTTAAAAAAGCCGGTTTCCCGGTCAACGAGGGATGGGACGGCGTAAGCGATACAAAAAACGCCGTGACGCCTATCAGCGGAGTCCCGTCGCAACGGGGCGAGGTCCTCCACGACACGATCGAAGAGCGGGTCCAATACGACACCGGCCTGCGCGCGCGTTATACAGAAGAGCAGAAGGCCGCCTACTTGGAATTCGTCGAAAAATTGAACGCATGGCTTGAAACATTAAGGAGAAATAAATGAAGAGGTATGCCCTGTGCGCGACCGCCGTATGTTGTATACTTTTATTTGCGGGAACGGCCGCTGCAATATCGCCGGTAGAGACGGCGCATTTCAGGGTCGTCGATAACGGGGAGGGCGTCACTAAGGATGACCTTAAGAAGACAGGCGATCTAGCCGAGAGCCTGTATAATGAGGTCACGGTTCTGCTTGGCACCGGATACACCAGCTCCGGGAAGATAGAGATCCGGGTATACGTTACGCCGGAGAAAGGCAGGGCCTTGAGGT
This sequence comes from Candidatus Omnitrophota bacterium, assembly GCA_028716565.1. Lineage (NCBI taxonomy): Bacteria > Pseudomonadati > Candidatus Omnitrophota > Candidatus Omnitrophota bacterium. The sequence goes on along the minus strand of JAQUPL010000011.1, from coordinate 37,478 downwards.
CGGCTGCGAGCGGGTCGTCGTTGTACCTTACGCTCGGAAGGATCGATGAGGGAATACTCAGGCAGGGGATCGCCCATATTGTCATCTCCAAGCCGCTGGGATCCGCGCCGCGATGGTTTTCCAGGGGCCTGGAGCTGTACGCAGCATATGGGGATATGCGGGGGAGGCACAGGGGCCTTCCGCCTTTTGATAATTTTACATTTGCCCGGCTTGAGCAGGCATTCCAGACAGCCAAGAGACAAGATGCATCTTATTACTCATGGGCTGTCATTTCATATGTGATGGATACTTACGGCAAGGATAAACTCAAGGCCATCTATAAACAGAGCGGCACTTTCAGCGATAAATTCTCGAAGGCCTTCGGCGTCGACCTGAAATCACTAGAAAAGAAGTCCGGCGAGATATTTTTGGCATATAGATAATTATTACAAAGGAGCCCACATGAAAAGAGCCGTTAGTGTCGTCGTTTTTTCGTTATTATTCTTGTCCGCTTTTATTATTCCCGCCTATTGCGCCGAAACGCCTGCCCCCACGCCGGTCATCAAGGCCGTCACCGCGTCGTCAGAAATAGATAACAACAGGGCGGAGAAGGTGGTAGACGGTAAACCTTTGATGCGCTGGGAATCGGAATGGAAAGATAACCAGTGGATACAGGTGGAATTCGAGCAACCCGTCGACCTGTACGGCATGGAGATAAAATGGGAGACGGCCGCGGCATACCGCTATAAAGTCCTGGGTTCGGCCGACGGGGCCGCGTGGCAGGCCCTCGCCGAGATAAACGACGGAAACGAAGGCGAGGACATAAAATTAAATTTCAAAGAGAAGACGTCGTGCAAATTCGTAAAAATAGACTGCATCGAGAAGACGACGGCATGGGGGTTCTCCATATGGGAGATGGAATTCAACACAGACGGGCCTTATAAGGACATTCCAAAAAGGATGTCGATACCGAAGGGCAAGACCTTCTTCACCGTCAAGCAGGAGAAGGGCAAATACTGGTTGTTCGGTCCGGGCGGTGAGCGGTTCATCTCTAAAGGGGTAAACGCGGTCCTGAGCAGGGATGGGGCAGTTCTCCCGAATTCCGAATATTATGACGTGTCGTCGAAATATAAGGACAACAGGGAATGGGCCGGGAGCGTTATAAAACGCCTCAAGAAATTAAATTTTAACACGATAGGGTCCTGGTCCGACCCGGGCACGTTCTATTACGATACACCTTTCACTTTCATGCTGGGCATCCCGTCGACCACCGACCACAGGCTCGTCGATGTCTTCGACCCGCTATTCGACGAGAGGGCCGAACAGAACGTCGCGGGCAAATGCAGGCGGTTCGCGGACGCGAAATACCTGTTGGGATATTTTATAGAAAATGAACTGCCGTGGTACGGGGATTTCGGCTGGTATACCGGCCATGTGCCCACACTTCTCGATGAATATGCCAAACTCCCGGATAACGCGCCGGGCAGGACCATGCTAACCGCATTTTTAAAGGATAAGTACGGCAAAACTATCGATGAATTCATGCGCGTGCGCGGCGCCACGGCCAAAGAAGCGCGGGAACTTTTCGCCGGCCTCGTCGCCGAGCGCTATTTCTCCGTGACGTGCGGATACATCAGGAAATACGACCCGAACCACCTGATACTCGGCGTCCGTTTCGCCGGCAACGCCCCGGACGAGGTGGTGAAGGCGTGCGGGAAATATTGCGACGTGGTATCGCTCAATTACTATTGCAAGAATATGGAGGTCGATAAAGAGCTGCTGGATAATTTCTATTTCCTTGGGCAGAGACCTGTCATGATAACCGAGTTCTCCTACAGGGCGATGGAGAACAGCAGCGGCGACAAGAACACGAAAGGCGCCGACGTCACGGTCAAGACCCAGCAGGACAGGGCCGAAGGTTTCAAAAAATACGTGACGCAGATGATGGAATTCCCGTACCTGGTCGGTTATCACTGGTTCCAGTACTTCGACGAGTCGCCGCAAGGGCGCAGCTTCGACGGAGAGAACAGCGATTACGGGATCGTCGACATCCGCGATAATGAATATGAGATGCTGACCGCCGAGATGAAAAAGACAAATGCGGCAGCCGATGCCGTCCATAAAAAATCTGCCGCGCCTTATCCCGTTGAATTGGTCAAGACGAGCGGATACGCCAAGGTGAATAATAAGGATGTCAAACGCGAAAGCGCGCCTTTCTGCGATGTCATGAGCATCAATGCGAAAAAATTAGGCGCATGGGCGGACGCCTCGACAACGGCCGGGATAAAGTTCAGCAAGGGATATTTGAAATGCGTTATAGATACCGGCACCGGCTGGGGCTGCGGTTTCGGCATCCCTTGCCAGGTCAAGACCGTCAACAGCGACGGTTCTTTCGACTTCCAGGGCTTCAAGGGTATCAGGATAAAGATGTCCCTGACCGGGGGCATGACGTTCTCGCTCTTCATCAATGAATCCGGCGTGGACGACCTCGGGAAAGTGAATTATGGCGGCGTCAACGGCGCAGACGGCGAGAGTTTCGGTTCGGAATCTAATGACGGAACGGGCAAGGTCGAGACATACGAATTCCCGTTTGACGAGCTCACCATCAGAAATATGTACGGCAACCAGAGCGGCAACAAGACGCTCGACCTCCAGGCCGTCCGCAACATCGACCTCTATTTCCCGGGAAATACCGGCGCCGGCGAGTGCGACATCTATGAGGTCACCCTGTATTAATGTCTAATAATTTCGGTGACAGTATACTTAATTATCTGGTTAAGGCGGGAATTAAGTATACTGTCACCATAATTATATGCTAAAATATTAAAACCCACCAAAAAGGAGACCTGTGATGGACAAGGACAGAGTTATTTTGTCGTTGAATGATATCCCAAAATCCTGGTATAACATCGCGCCTGACCTGCCCGAACAATTGCCTCCGTCGCTTAATCCCGGGACAGGAAAACCGCTCGGGCCGGCAGACCTGGCGCCGATATTCCCGATGGCCCTGATAGAGCAGGAGATGAGCCAGCAGCGCTGGATAGATATCCCCGGCGAAGTCCTTGACGTATATAAAATTTACAGGCCGACGCCGCTCAAGAGGGCGGTCCGCCTCGAGAAGGCCCTTAAGACGAATTGCCGCATTTATTATAAGGATGAAAGCGTATCGCCTGCCGGCAGCCACAAATTGAACACGGCCATCGCGCAGGCGTATTACAACAAAAAAGAGGGCGTAAAGCGCATATCGACCGAGACAGGCGCCGGGCAGTGGGGTTCGGCGCTCTCGTTCGCCTGCAACATCCTCGGCCTGAAGTGCACGGTCTACATGGTCAAGGCGAGCTATTACCAGAAGCCTTACCGCAAGTCCCTGATGCGTGTCTGGGGCGCGGAGATATTTCCGTCGCCGACGATGAAGACTAATTCCGGAAAAGCGGCTTTGGCCGATGATCCGGAGACGCCGGGCAGCCTTGGCATCGCCATTTCCGAAGCCGTCGAGGACGCGGCCACGCACGACGACACCAAATATTCCCTCGGCAGCGTGTTAAACCACGTGCTTACGCACCAGTCCGTCATCGGCCTTGAGACGAAGAAGCAGCTCGAGATGATAGGCGAGAAACCGGACACGATGATAGCGTGCGTAGGCGGCGGCAGCAATTTCGCCGGATTCGCGTTCCCGTTCGTGCCGGATAAATTGAAGGGGAAGGATATAAGGTTCATCGCGGTCGAACCGACCGCCTGCCCGACGTTAACGAAGGGCGAATACCTGTACGATTTCGGCGATACCGAGAAACTTACGCCGCTCATGAAGATGTACACTCTGGGCCACAGTTTCGTGCCGGCAGGGATACACGCAGGGGGGTTGAGGTATCATGGTATGGCGCCTGAGGTATCGCTGTTGGCGAAGAAGAAAGTGATAGAGGGGAGGGCGTATTCGCAGAACCCGGTCTTTGACGCGGCCGTGATATGGGCGAGGACAGAAGGGTTCCTGCCTGCGCCGGAGACGTCACACGCGATACGCTGCGTCATCGACGAGGCGAAGAAGAACGACGGCAAGTGCATCGTATTCAATTACAGCGGCCACGGACATTTCGACCTCTCCGCCTACGACGCGTACCTCGACGGTAAGCTTGAGGACTACGAGCATCCCGAAGAGAAGATCAAAGAGGCGATCAAGAAGATCCCGGGGATCGGCAACGAATGAGGATCAAATAATTAAGTATACTGTCACCATAATTCAAAAGGGCGACTTTACTCATGATCTATAGATTCATTGACGATAAAGGCACGTTCACCGTAAAAGACCCGCACAAGTATAACCTGTATTTCCCGCTGGCCGATAAAGACGGGAAGCTGCTGTCTTCTATAAGCCCCAACCTCGGCGGGGATATCAAGCGGGACAACGACCATTTCCTTACGCCGCCGGCGAGCATCGAGGACGTCCGCAACAACCTCTTCTGCCGCCGCGATTTCTTCATCAAAATAGGGAATGAGATAATACGGCTCTCTTACCCGCACGATGATGTCATCGAGGCGGGTTTCCTGTACCATAAGGTCACGAAACAGGCCCACGGCCTCGAGATAGAGGTGCTGAATTTCATCCCGTTCAATACGGCCGTAGAGGTCATGCGCGTCCGCGTCACAAATAAAAGGGGCAAAGAGGTCGAGATAACGCCGACGTCTTTCATCCCGTTATACGGCCGCAGCGAGAAGAATATCCGCGACCACAGGCATGTGAGCTCGCTCTTGAACCGCGTCTACCTCGACAGGTACGGCATATCCCTCAAACCGACGATGATATTCGACGAGAAGGGCCACACCGAGAACAAGACGGATTATTCCGTATTCGGCTGCGAGGATAACGGCAAGGCGCCGGCAGGGCAATTCCCGACGATAGGTATGTTCTGCGGCGAGGGCGACCTGATATTCCCGGACGCGGTAGAGAAATATGTGAAGCCCGCCGCGAAAAAACTCCCGGAATCCGACGGGAAAGAAGCGTGCGCCGCGTTCAGGTTCAACCGCAAAAAACTGAAAAAAGGCGGCAGGGCCGATTATATCCTCGTGATGGGCATTGCCGACGACAGGAAAGGCGTAAAAAAGATATTCAAGGGCCTGAACTCGCCGTCAAAGGTCGAAAAGAGCCTCGAGGCGACGAAGAGATACTGGCAGCAATACCTTTCGAAGCTCGAGTTCGATTTCAACGACGGCGACTTCAATAACTGGCTGCTATGGGTCAAGATGCAGCCGACCCTCAGGAAATTATTCGGCAACTCGTTCCTGCCGCACTATGATTACGGAAAGGGCGGCCGCGGCTGGCGCGATATCTGGCAGGACGCGCTGACGCTTTTGCTGACCGAGCCGGAGAAGGCGAGGGATTTCATATTCGACAGTTTCCGCGGCGTGCGGCTCGACGGCTCGAACGCGACGGTCATCGCTAAAGACGGAAAGTTCACCGCCGACCGCAACAGGATAAGCCGCGTCTGGATGGACCACGGGATATGGCCGTACCTTACGGCCCGCCTTTATATCCAAAAGACGGGCGACTCCGGTTTCATGCTGAATAAGGCCGAATATTTCAGGGACTACCAGCTCAAGCGCGCCAAATTTATAGATAAGGATTTCAACCAGCCGGATTTCATCCAGCGCGACAATTCCGGGAGGATATACAGGGGCAGTGTCCTCGAGCATATCCTCGTCCAGAACGTCGTCCAATTCTTCAACGTCGGCGAGCATAACGTCATACGCCTCGAGAACGCCGACTGGGACGACGGGCTCGACATGGCGGCCGACAGGGGCGAGAGCGTGGCGTTCAGTTTCATGTATGCGTATAACCTGCGCGACATCTGCGTCATCCTCGAGGAGATGAAGAAGAGGCATAAGAGCGTTAAATTATTGACGGAATTCCTGATGCTGCTCGATAACCTGGGCACCCCGGTCGATTATGATAATTATAAAGAGAAACAGAGGCGGCTCGAGGAATACCTCGAATCCTGCAGGAGCATCACCGGCGAAGCGGTCGAGGTGGATATCGACGACCTGATCGCGGACCTGGACAAGAAAGCCGACCATCTCTTTGCGTGGCTTAGGAAAAAAGAATGGCTTGAGGGTGCGGGTTTTTTCAACGGCTACTATGATAACAAGGGCCGCCGCGTGGAGGGAAAATCCGGCGACAAAGTGCGCATGAAGCTAGCTTCGCAGGTCTTCGCGATAATGAGCGGCTGCGCGACCGACAGCCAGATAAGGAAGATGTGGCAATCTATCAAAAAATACCTGAAGGACCCGGGGCTCGGCGGGTTCCGCCTCGGGACCGATTTCAGGACGGTATATATGGACCTCGGCCGCGCGTTCGGTTTCGCCTACGGCGACAAGGAGAACGGGGCGTTCTTCAACCACATGAACGTGATGCTGGCGAATGCCCTGTATAAAAGAGGTTTCATTAAGGAAGGGCGCGAGGTCTTCGATTCCGTCTATAAGATGTCGACGGGCGAGGCGGCCCGGATATACCCCATGATACCGGAATATTTCAATAACGAGGGCCGGGGGCTTTATTTTTACCTGACCGGTTCGGCGAGCTGGTATATTTATACGCTGATAGACGAAGTCCTCGGCGTAAAATTCAATTTCGGGAAAGCCGCGTTGAAGCCCAAGCTCGTCCCGGATGATTTCCATGGCGGGGATATCGAAGTGAGGTATAACCTGAAGGGTAAGGCCGTAAGGCATATATTTAAAAGATGAGACGGGAATTAGTCATTTTCGCGGTAATACTGGCGGTCGTGCTGGCCTTGTGGCTGTTCGGCAGGTCTCTGGTAGCCGATATCGCCGGCGGGCAGATCAAAAGCGCGTTTCCCGGCTGCGATGTCTCTATCGACGGCATTGAGGTGCGGAGCGCTGATTTGATCGCGATCACCGGAATCGACGTAAAGAAAGGCGATGCCCTGCGCTACCGTATCAAGCAGGTAGAGATAAGATTTTCGCCGCTTTCATTATTTACGAAGATAATACCCGAGGTAACCGTCAAGGGCGGCTCTTTGGAATTCAACTCTCCCGGAAAAAAATTACGCGACATTATCGAATATCCGGCCCTCAAACCCGGGAAGGCTTTTGTGGTCAGATCGCTCATCATAACGGGCATGGCAGTGGAACTGAATACGGCCGACTGGAAACTTAGTCTCCTCGCGAGCGGCAATATGAAGACAGGCAAGGCGGTAGTCTATGACGCGAAGATCGAAGCCGGGGGGATCGACCTTGCCTTGCTGCCGAAAGGGTTGAATGCCGAAGGCCGCGTGGAGATGAAAGGCATTATGAGCGGCGCGATCGCGCTGCGCGGCGAGCAGAAGGATATCACCGATATAAAAGGGGATTTTTCGACCGCGGCGCCGGGAGGCTCGCTGGTCATAACCGACAAGGAGATTCTCAAAAGGCTCGCGGATAACACGAAACAGCCGCTTTCGCTTATCGAGGACAGTTTCGGGAATTATGACTTCACGAAGGGGACGCTTGGAGTATCAAGGAACAAGGATTCGATACTTTTGCATGTGATCCTGGAAGGGGCGAAAGGGAAAAGGGACGTTACGGTCGCATTGCACGGATTTTAAGGAGAAGAAAAGATGAAAAAAGGAATAGCAGTCTTGGCGGTCTCGCTGGCCGTGTTTTTGGGTACGGGATGCATGAGCATGCAGGTCAAGGCGCCGAAAGAAGCGATAAAGGTCGACGTGACCATGCGGCTCGATGTGTACCAGCATGTGACAAGCGACATCAACGCTATCGAGAACGCGGTATCCGGCAAAGCCGCGCCGAAACCGGAAGGCGGCATGAAATTGAATTTCCTCATGGTCAATGCTTATGCCGAGGAATCTTTATCGCCGGAAGTGCAGCAGGCGGCGGCAAGGCGTAAGGCCAGGTACGCGGAACTTACATCGCTTGAGGAAAAAGGCGTTATAGGCGAGAATAGGTCCGGTATGGTCGAGGCGAAGGGAAGCGGCGCTCCCGCGGACCTTATCAGCGCGGAAAATGCCGACAGGATGGCGATATACAAAGAGATATCGCAGAAGAACGGCGCGCCTCTCGGAGATGTGCAGAAACTTTACGCGCAGCGCCTGCAGAACGACGCTCCTGCCGGGACGCCCATCGAGGTGATGAATGCGTCCGGCTCGTATGAGTGGAAAAATAAATAATTGAAGATAAGTGTCAAAGTCAAGGCCGGCTCCAGCCGTGAGAAGGTCGAAAAGACGGGAGAGGGCGATTATTCGGTATGGGTGATGGCAAAACCCGCCGGCGGGAAAGCGAACGAGGCGGTCACCAAAGCCCTCGCCGGGCATTTCGATATCGCGAAATCAAGAATAAGCCTCATCAAAGGGCATACCTCAAAGCAGAAGATATTCGAAATAGATAATTAAGTATACTGTCACCATAATTATGTTCAAACTAATAATCTTCGATATTGACGGGACGATAGTGGACGCCTATGGCGCGATAGAGAAGAGCCTGAATTATGCGCTCGTAAAGCTCGGGTATCCGAAGGCAAAGTTGCCGGTCGTGCGCAGGGCAGTCGGCCACGGAGACAAGAATTTCGTAGAATATTTTGTCGAGAAGAAGGATGTCAAGGAAGGGCTAAAGCTCTATCGCGCGCATCACGAAAAAGCGCTCCTAAGATATTCAAAAGTGATTCCCGGGGCGAGGCAGCTTTTGCGGGGCCTTAAAAAGAAGGGCTATAAACTAGCCGTGGCCAGCAACAGGCCGCCTAAGTTCAGTATGATACTGTTAAAGCATCTCGGCCTGGTTAAATATTTCGATGCTATCGCGTGCGCGAAAGATAAAACCGAGATAAAACCAAAACCCTTTTTGATACCGCGCATACTAAAAAAGCTGGGTATCAAAAAGGACGAGGCGCTATACGTCGGGGACATGACCGTCGACGTCCATGCCGGCCATAACGCGGGCGTAAAAGTTGTGGCGGTCCTGGGCGGTTCTTCGTCGCATTCGGAATTGAAGAAGGCCCGGCCATGCGGGATAGCCGGTAAACTCCCGGACCTTTTACGGGTAAGCAAAAAATGCAGAAAAAAGAGATCCTCATAGTAGAAGACGACAAGAACATCTCCAAGCTCATCAAGTTCAATCTTGAGAAGGAGGGGTTCGACGCTTTCGCCGTGCCTAACGGCGAGGAGGCGCTCGAGCACCTCAAAAGATTTTTCCCGGACCTCATAATCCTCGACATAATGCTCCCTAAGATAAACGGATTTGACGTATGCCGTTCGATAAAACAGGACCCCAAGCTCAAAAATATCCCGGTCATAATGGTCACGGCGAAAGGCGAGGAGGTCGACAGGGTGGTCGGCCTTGAATTAGGCGCCGACGATTATATCGTGAAACCCTTCAGCCCGCGCGAGCTTGTCCTGAGGGTGAAAGCCATCCTGAAGCGCGGCAAGCCCGAAACCACCCAAAAAAATATTATTAATGCCGGGGACCTGGTGATTGATATAGAGAAGCATAAAGTGACCGTGAAGAAGAAAGAGGTCGAGCTCACCCCTATGGAATTCAAGCTGCTCGCGACATTAGCCGAGCGGCAGGGCCGCGTCCAGTCGCGCGAACAACTGTTGACCGACGTCTGGGATATCGCCACCGATGTCGATACGCGCACGATCGATACCCACATCAAGAGATTAAGGGAAAAATTGGGCAAGGCAGGGGAACTGCTGGAAACCGTAAGAGGGTTAGGCTACAGATGCAGGGAAGACGATGAGGATTAAGCTCCAGTGGAAACTGACGGCGATCTTTTGCCTGCTCGCTGTTTTTATTCTCGCGGCGGCCTACATATATTTTAATTCCCACCTGAAATCTTTCCTCCTAAGGGATATCGAGAGCAACCTGAAAAAAGAACTCTTTTTGAGCAAGGATTACCTGGAGAGTGAGTTCAACAGGCAGCCTGCGGCCGCGGTATCCGTTGACCTGGCAAACAGGATAGGAGCGGACCTCGGCGTCAGGGTGACGATAATCTCGCCGGACGGGACCGTACTCGGCGATTCCGAGGTAAAAAAGGAAGACCTCCCGAAACTGGAGAACCATTTAAGCCGCCCCGAGGTCCAACAGGCGCTGAAAGAGGGTTTCGGCGCCAGCCAGCGTTACAGCTATACCTTAAAGAAGTATATGCTCTATAATGCCGCGGTTGTCGGGAAGGAGAAGCCCGTGGCCATACTGCGCCTCGTGATCCCGGTCGCAAAAGTCGCGGAATTCGAAGCGGGGATGCAGAAGATACTGGCGGTTGGGGTCGTAATGGTCTTCTTTGCTTCGCTTGTCCTGAGCTTCTTGATATCCATGGCAGTGACGCGCCCGCTGGCTAATATCTCATCGGCGGCGAAGGCCATGGCATCCGGGGATTTTTCCAGGAAAGTATTTAACATTTCCCGGGACGAGATAGGCGACCTTGCCGCGACATTGAATTATATGTCGGATGAAATAAAGGCCAAGATAGAAAAAGTAAGGTCGGGCGAGGCGAAACTCGAGACGGTGCTTTCCGGCATGGTAGAAGGCGTCATAGTGACCGACGCAAAGGGAAAGATAATCCTGGCAAATCCTTCGCTCAGGAAGCTGTTCTTTATCGATACGGCGCCCGAGGGGAAGACCCCGCTCGAAGTGGTCCGCAACTCCGCCGTACAAAATATCGCGGACCGGGTGCTTAAGGGCGGCCAGAGGATAGCGGTGGAGGAGATAGGCATAAACAGTCCCGAGGAAAAATTCATTAAAGTCAGCGGTGTCGCGATAATAAAAGAAGAACAGTGCGAAGGGGCCATATTTGTTTTTCATGATATAACCGAGTTGCGCCGTCTCGAGAAGGTAAGGCAGGATTTTGTCGCTAATGTTTCGCACGAGTTGAGGACCCCGCTTTCGAGCATAAAAGGATATTCGGAAACGCTTATCGGCGGAGTGCCGAAAGAGGAAGACCGGAAGGAGTTCCTCGGCATAATCCAACGCGAGAGCGACCGGCTGGCGAAGCTCATCGATGACCTCCTCGACCTTTCCAAGATAGAATCGGGCAAGATGGCCATGGTCTTCATGCCCGTAGAAATAAACCCGGTAGTAAAACGCTCCGCCGGAGTGCTTGAAAAATCAGCCCGCGATAAGTCCATTAAGGTAGAATTTAATATTCCGGAGGGCCTGCCTAAGGTCATGGCGGACGAGAACAGGCTTTCGCAGGTGTTTTTGAACCTGCTCGATAACGCGATAAAATATACCCCTGAGGGGGGTTCGGTAAAGATTTCGGTCTTCCCGCAGGATAAGTACCTTCAAGTCGATGTCACCGATACCGGCGTCGGGATCCCGGAAAGCGACCTTCCCAGGGTCTTTGAGAGGTTCTACCGGGTAGACAAGGCACGTTCCAGGCAGCTCGGCGGCACAGGCCTCGGCCTATCCATCGTTAAACACATCGTCCAGTCCCATGGCGGCCAGGTCTGGGTCAAATCAGAACCGGGCCGCGGCTCGACCTTCAGTTTTACTATCCCCAAGGCCTGACCCCCCCCCTAAAATACCCCGTTTACAGTTCACAGAAAGTTCACATTCCCTCCCTTTGTCCGTAACCTTCAAATCTTATACTCTCCTTGAAGTTAAAAAACCGCTACGTTAACCGGAAGTCCAACAAAAGAGGAGAGGGCATGAAAAAGGCGATGTTGCTGTTAGGCGTAATAGGTATGGTTGCGTTGGCCGGCCGTTCCTACGCGGGCGAGATGGAGATCCTCGTCCAGAAGCTCGTCGATAAGGGTGTCCTGACGCAAGGGGAAGGCGCGCAGGTCCTCGCAGAGACGAAAGAGGAAGCAAGAAAAGAAGTGGCGCAGGGCAAGGCGGCAAATATCCCGCAGTGGGTACAGAATATCAAGCTCAAGGGCGATTTCAGGAACAGGTACCAGTGGGACAAAGCGAAGAGCGCGACCTCGGTTGCGACCGAAAGGAACAGGGACAGGATAAGGGTCAGGGTCGGCGCCGAGACGAGGGTAATCGAGGATTTCAAGGTAGGCCTGGGTATAGCTACCGGAACAACCACCGATCCGAAATCCACGAATGTAACGTTAGGTGACGGTTTTTCCTTCAAGAATATAATATTGGACTACGGCTACGGCCAGTATATTCCGCACTGGACAGCGCCTGTCGATGCTACTTTCACGGCAGGTAAATTCAAGAATCCGTTCTGGGAACCGATAACCGCGCTCGTGGACGGGGACATCAACCCCGAGGGGGCCGCGCTGCAGTTAAGCTATAATGTTAATCCGAGCGCCAATGTGTTTTTGAACTACGGTTTCCTGTATCTGGGTGATACCTTTCCGAAGTCAAAGAACACGCTGCAAAACGTAGTCCAGCCGGGTGTTTCCTGGAGCGTGCTTGACAACGTCAAACTGAAATCCACAGTCGATTTCTGGTTAGCCGAGGTAAAAGGCATGAGGCAGATAAATAATACCGTCGGGACGAACACTCTTGCCAGGAATGCCGACCAGGGGCCGGCCAGCGATGTTGTTTACCAGAATGATTATAACTCCGTCGTCCCGAAACTGGAGCTGGGTTTTACCGAGCCGTTCTTCGGTTATAACCTGGGTTTCCCGTATTTCGCCGTATTCGGCGAGTACATGGATAATATGAGCGCCAGCGACAAGGGCACGGGCTGGATCGCCGGATTCAAGATCGGCAACGAGAAGGTTGCGGATAAGTACCAGTGGCAGCTGGTCTACGACCACAGGATGATCGAGAAGGACGCCTTTTTGGACGCCTATCCGGACTCTGACTTCTATGGCGGAAAGACGAACGCGGGCGGCGACCATGTAGCGTTCAACTTCGGGCTGAGCAAGAATTCCTGGCTTACGCTCAGTTATTTCAACACGCATAATTTGACCAGGTTGACGGCAGATAGCGGAAGCTCCAGGCTGCCGGCGCAGGTTATCCAGGCAGATTGGAACATAAAATTCTAAGGGGGAATAATGAAAAAGGTTATTTGGTTAATGGTTATCGCGGTTTTTGGAGCAGGTTTTTGCATGAATGCGGATGCCGCGGCCGCGAACAAAATAGTGCTTGAGGGTTCGACCACGGTCCTGCCGATCGCGCAGAAGGCAGCTGAGGTCTTCATGTCGAAGAACCCGGCCGTGGATATATCGGTGCGCGGCGGCGGTTCGGGAGTAGGCGTCGCTTCGTTGATAGACGGCACCTGCGATATCGGGAACGCGTCGCGCTCGATGAAAGACGCCGAGTTGGAAAAAGCCGGCACGAGAGGCAAAAATCCCAAAGCGAACGTAATAGCGATGGACGGGATAGCGGTGATCGTGAACCCATCCAACGGGCTGAGCGCCCTGAAGAAACAGCAGCTTAAAGACATCTTTACCGGTTCTATCTCGAAATGGTCCGATGTGGGTGGGACAGGCGATAAGATAGTGGTTGTCTCACGCGACAGCTCAAGCGGGACGTTCGAGGCCTTTGGCGCGCTAGCGCTTGACGGCCGGAAGGTCCGGGCTGACGCGTTGATGCAGGCATCAAACCAGGCCGTCGCCTCTGTCATAGCGAAGACGCCGGGCGCGATAGGGTATGTGGGTTTGGGATACATGGGCGGTGAGGTCAAGGCGATACCCATAAACGGCGTTGAGCCTTCCAAAGAGACGGTCCTTTCGGGCAAATACCCGCTCTCGAGGCCATTGTTCATGTATACAAATGGCGCCCCACAAGGAGCGACCAAGGCGTTCCTTGATTTCATAATGAGCGAGGACGGGCAGAAGATCGTAGACGAGGAAGGGTTTGTAGCGCTTAAATAAAATGGCAAAAATGAAAGAGAAGGCCTACGAGTGGATATTCACTACGCTGGCCTTCTCATCCCTTATTTTTTTGGTCGGCATAATAATCGTCCTCTTTAAGGAAGGATTGCCCGTATTTAAAGAGGTCAAGCCGCTGGATTTTATCTTCGGGAAGGCGTGGTATCCGACATTCGACCCTCCGGAATTCGGGATCCTGCCTTTGATACTTGCGTCGTTCTGGGTCACCGTAGGCGCCATGTTCGTCTGCGTCCCGTTAGGCGTAGGCAGCGCCCTTTACCTGAACGAGTTGGCAAGCCACCGGCAGAAGGCGGTATTAAAACCGCTTGTCGAGATCCTGGCCAGCATACCGTCGGTAGTATACGGGTTTTTCGGCATGATGATGATTGCCCCTTTTTTGCAAAATTTGCTGCATCTTCCTACGGGATTATGCGCTTTCACCGCGAGCCTGACCCTGGGGATAATGGCGACGCCTACGGTCTGCAGTATCGCCGAGGACGCGTTAAGCTATGTGCCGAAAAGTTTCAGGGAGGCCTCTTTCTCCGTGGGCGCGAACCGCTGGCAGACGCTTGTGAACGTCGTGATCCCGGCGGCCGGCTCAGGTATATCTACGGCGATAATACTCGGGATGAGCAGGGCCATAGGAGAGACGATGACGGTCCTGATGGTCGCGGGCGGCGCAGCCGTCATACCCCATTCGTTCTTTGAGCCGGTGCGGCCCATGACCTCGGCCATAGCCGCGGAGATGGGAGAGGCGCCGATGGGCAGCGCGCATTATCATTCGCTATTCGCGATCGCGCTGGTCCTGTTCCTTATAACTTTTGTGTTTAATATCATCGCCGAACTCATAAGCCGCAAATTCAGGATAAAACTGGGGTTGGGTGGATGAAAAAACACAAGGTAACGCAGAATATAGGTTTTGCGCTGCTCTTCCTTTGCATGGCGGTCACCCTGTTCTTCCTCGGGGCGATAATCTATTTTATTGCCGTCAGGGGAATAAAGGTCATATCGTGGGAATTCCTGACCCAGGTCCCTAAAAACGGAATGACCGAGGGCGGAGTAGCGCCGGCGATATTAGGGACATTTTATCTCACGATGGGGGCGATACTAGTCTCACTTCCGCTCGGCCTGGCGTGCGCTATATACCTTTGCGAATATTCCCCGAAAAGCGCCCTGGTGAATTTGATCAGGATGAGCATAAATAACCTCGCCGGCGTCCCGTCGGTCGTCTTCGGGCTTTTTGGTTTCGCGGTATTCGTCAAATACATGAAATTCGGCGTTTCGATATTGTCCGGCAGCCTGACCCTCGGGATACTGGCCCTGCCGGTCATAATATCCGCGGCGCAGGAGGCGCTTATGGCTGTCCCCCAATCTTTAAGGGAAGCGTCCTTGGCCCTCGGCGCGACAAAATGGGACACGATAAAAAAGATCGTCCTTCCGACGGCCTTGCCCGGTATTTTGACCGGCGTGATCTTAAGCATCGGGCGTGTCGCGGGAGAGACCGCGCCCATACTTTTTACCGCGGCGACGTTTTACACGCGGCATTATCCCGATTCGGTATTTTCGGAAGTTATGGCGCTTCCTTACCATATTTACGCGTTGATGACCGAAGGCACCCATCCGGACAAGCAGGCGGCGATAGCCTACGGGTGCGCGCTGATCCTTTTGGTCCTGGTCTTATTGATCTCTACTATAGCGATAGTCATACGGCAAAGACAGAGGGTCATCCATGGATAGGCAGATAGTCAAGATAGAGGCGAGGGGAGTTGGCTTCTTTTATGGGGACCGTCAGGCGCTGGATTCCGTGAGCCTGGAGGTCTATAAGAACCAGGTCACCGCCATAATAGGGCCGTCGGGCTGCGGGAAATCCACTTTTATAAGGCTTTTGAACCGGATGAATGAACTTGTGCCCGGCACCGTCCTGAAAGGGAATATATTCCTGGAGGGGGAAGACATGTTCGGCCCGTGCGTGGACCCGGTCTATATAAGAAGACGCATAGGGATGGTATTCCAGAAACCGAACCCCTTCCCGAAGAGCATACTTGAGAACGTAAGTTACGGCTTGAGGATCAACGGGATAAAAGATAAAGGATTCATAGAGAAAAGGGTGGAGGAGTCACTCAAAAAGGCGGCGCTGTGGGACGAGGTAAAGGACAGGTTGCATGAGAGCGCGCTCAAATTATCCGGAGGGCAGCAGCAGAGGCTTTGTATAGCCCGCTGCCTCGCGGTCGAACCCGAGGTGTTGTTGTTCGATGAGCCGTGCGCGAGCCTTGATCCGATATCCACCAGCAAGATAGAAGAACTCATACTCGGATTGAAAAAGTATTATACTATAGTCATCGTCACCCATAATATGCAGCAGGCGGCGCGCGTCTCGGATTACACCGCGTTCTTCCTGCTGGGCGAACTGGTTGAATTCGGGAAGACTCAGGATATCTTCACCGCCCCGAAAGACAAGAGGACAGAGGATTATATCACAGGGAGGTTTGGTTAAATGGAAAGACATTTTGACGAGGAATTAAAGGACCTTAACGCCCGGATACTAAAGATGGGCGCCCTGGCCGAGGAAGCGATAATGAACTCGGTCAAGTCCCTCAAAGACCAGGATAAGGCCCTGGCCCTGAAGGTCATCGATTCGGACAAGCAGATAGACATGATGGAGCTCGAGATAGAAGAGCGCTGCCTTGAGATGCTGGCCCTGCACCAGCCGATCGCCATAGACCTCAGGTTCATCACTACTGCTATGAAGCTTAACAACGAGCTCGAGAGGATAGCCGACCTCGCGGTCGATATCGCGCAGCGCGTTCTCGAGATAGTGGATAAGCCGTTGCTCAAACCCCTGGTCGACATACCGAAGCTGTGCGCCATAGCGCAGAGCATGGTAAAGCAGGGGATAGACGCTTTCGTCAACAGGGACATAGAATTGGCGAAGAGGGTCGTCCTTACGGACCCGGAAGCCGATAAGCTGAGGAATTTCGTACAGGGTGAGCTTATAAACGATTACATAGCCAAGGATAAGTCCACTGCCCCGCGCGCCGTGCCGCTCCTTTTGATAGCCCGCCATCTCGAGCGCATCTGCGACCACGCAACAAACATCGCCGAGGACGTGATATACATGGTCCAGGCGAAGGTCGTAAGGCACCATCCAGAAAAGCTCGAATAGGCGGGTACATTTTTTTCTTGACAAAAGCCTCATTTTAATATAATCTCTACTAATATGGTAGAGATAGTAGAGATTAAAGAAGGAGGGGGAAGATGCCGTTCATTAATTTAAAAGTAGTGGGGAAGTTGACGAAGGAACAGAAGAAAGAGATCGCCGAGAAATTTTCCGATACGCTGCTGAAGGTAGCCGGCAAGCCTAAGGAGGCCACGTACCTTGTCATCGATGAAGTCAGCGGCGAAAACTGGGCCCAAGGCGAAAAATTCTTCGGATAAAGTAAAAGTAAGAGATCGAATGAAAATTTCCACCAGAGGAAGATACGGAGTGCGCCTTATGCTCGAATTGGCGCAGAATTTCGGCAGGGGACCTCTTACGCTCAGGGAGATATCAAGGCGCCAGGACATTTCAGAGAAATATCTCTGGCAGCTTGTTAATCCGCTGAAAAAAGCGGGAATAATAACATCGGGAAGAGGGGCGCATGGCGGCTATACGCTGACAAAACCACCATCAAAAGTCACATTAAAGGATATCATAGTTATCCTTGAGGGGCCGCTTTATATTACGTCATGCGCCGAGAATCCCTCGTTATGTAAACGTTCGCGATGTTGCCCGAGTCTCGATATCTGGGAAGAGATAGGCGTGCAGATCGCGCAGAAATTAAGCTCGATAACGCTTGAAGATATGCTGCAGAAGAAGGATCGCATAAATAAAGGGCAGGCAGTCGCCCCGATATATTACATATAGGAGATGATCAAATGGCCAGGGTATTCGAAGACATCACGGAAACCGTAGGCAATACGCCGCTGGTAAAGATAAACCGCCTTTCCCGCGGCGCCAGGGCGACCGTACTTGTCAAATTGGAATCATTCAATCCCTTATCCAGCGTAAAGGACAGGATAGGCGTCGCGATGATAGATGCGGCCGAAGCGGCCGGGCTCCTAAGTGAAGGCAGCGTCATAATAGAACCGACGAGCGGTAATACCGGTATCGCTCTCGCGTTCGTGGCTGCGGCCAGGGGCTACAGGCTCATACTTACCATGCCCGATACGATGAGCGTCGAGCGCAGGCAACTGCTTAAGATACTCGGCGCGGAGGTCGTGCTGACCGAAGGCGCGAAGGGAATGAAAGGCGCGATCGATAAGGCAGCGGAACTCGCAAAGAGCACCCCGAAAAGTTTCATTCCGCAGCAATTCGACAACCCCGTGAATCCCGAGATACACCGCCGCACGACGGCGGAAGAGATATGGAAGGATACGGACGGTAAAGTCGATATTTTTGTCGCAGGCGTCGGCACCGGCGGCACGATAACAGGCGTCGGCGAGACCCTGAAAAAAAGGAATAGAAATATAAAAATTATTGCGGTGGAACCCAAGGATTCTCCCGTATTATCGGGCGGAAAACCCGGCCCGCACAAGATACAGGGGATAGGGGCGGGATTTGTTCCGCAAGTCTTGAATAAAAGCCTCATTGATGAGATAATACAGGTCGCTTCCGATGATGCCGGCGCCACCGCAAGGCAGTTGGCCAGGGAAGAGGGCATTCTTGTCGGTATCTCAAGCGGAGCGGCATTATGGGCCGCTTTGGAAGTCGCGAAACTGGCGGAATCCGCCGGAAAGACAATAGTAGCGCTGCTTCCCGATACGGGAGAACGCTATCTTTCTACTTGGTTATTCCAGGAATAAAATATTTTAGGAGGCATGATGTCTAAACGCAAAGTATATCTGGATCATAACGCGACAACGCCGTTGCATCCGGAGGTAAAGAAGGTGATGATAGAAGCGATGGACGCCTTCGGGAACCCCTCGAGCCTGCACAGCTTCGGAAGGCAGGCGCGGCGCCTCATCGATGACGCGAGGGATAAGATAGGCGCATTCATCGGAGGAAAAGCCGAGGACATTGTCTTTTCCGGAAGCGGCTCCGAGGCGAACAATACCGTCTTGAACCTGCTTTATTGCGCCGCGAGGCACTGCGAAGCGCCCCACACAAAAAGACACCAAATAATCACATCGCAAATAGAACACCCCTGTATCCTGGAGGCGGCGGCATGCCTCGAGGAGAGGGGCATTGACGTCGTCTATTTGCCCGTGCATAAGACCGGGAAGATAGATATGGACAAATATTCATCGGTCATATCGGATAAGACCGCGCTCGTCACGGTCATGATGGCCAATAACGAGATCGGCACCATACAGGACATAAAAGAGATAGGCAGGATCGCCCATAAACACGGCGCGATGTTCCATACCGACGCGATACAGGCGGTCGGCAAGATACCCGTCAATGTCCACGAGCTGGGCGTCGATTATCTGTCGCTCTCGGCGCATAAGATATACGGGCCCAAGGGCGTTGGCGCTCTTTACGTTTCGCCCGGAGTGCCGTTCTGTCCGTTTATACGGGGCGGGCACCAGGAGAGGGGACGGCGCGCGGGAACCGAGAATACGATAGGCATTGCAGGTTTCGGGAAAGCCATCGAGATGCGGGTTACCGAAATGGGCCCTGAAGCGAAGCGTTTGTCGTCGCTTAAGGCTAAACTCAAAGCCGGCATCGAAAAAAATATCCCGAATATCCAGTTCAACGGCCATCCGATCGATTCACTGCCCGGCACTTTGAACGTCTCATTCTTCGGCGCAGAGGGAGAGGCGATACTCCTATATCTTGACCTCGAGGGGATAGCCGTATCTACCGGTTCGGCGTGCGCGTCCGGCTCGCTCGACCCGTCGCATGTGTTGATAGCGGCCGGCCTCCCGGCTGAGGAAGCGCACGGATCCATCAGGATAAGCATGGGAAGGGATAATACCGAAGAAGACATCGGCTACACGGTTGAAAAGATCGCCCTGGTCATCGATAAGATCAGGAAAATGTCTACGGTGAGGTGAGGCCATGGACAATAAATTTGAATGGGTATATTCGGAAAAAGTAAAAGACCATTTCATGCATCCCCGTAACGTCCTTACCGATGAGGCGGCATATAATGCGGACGGCAGGGGCATCGTAGGTAATATCAAATGCGGCGACGAGATGGTCGTCGCGATAAAGGTCGACAAGAAGAAAAATACGATCGCCGAGTGCAAATGGAAGACATACGGTTGCGCCAGCGCGATCGCCAGCACCTCTATCCTTTCAGAGATCGTCGTAGGAAAGACGCTTGATCAGGCATACCACCTGACTGCGAAAGATATCGCGAAAGAGCTCGGCGGCCTGCCTGAGCATAAGATCCATTGTTCGGTCCTCGGCCATAAGGCCCTGCGCGCTGCGATAGAGGATTATTATACGCGCAACGGCATGACCAATAAGGTCGAAGAAGAAAAAGCCCATATTATCTGCCAGTGCATGAACGTCACCGATATTGAGATAGAGGAGGCCGTGCTGGAGGGCGCAAGGACCTACCTCGAATTGCAGGAACACACGAAACTCGGCACTGTCTGCGGGCAATGCAAGGACAAGGCGATACAGATGCTCGAGGAGTACAAGAAGAAGCATTTTTCGAAATAGGGCAAAAATGGCTAAACTACCCGATGATGTGGTGAAATTTTTCCACAGCCAGCATTTTACAATAGTTTCGACGATAGACCCTGACGGGATGCCGCATATCTCATGCAAAGGCATCGTACAGATAGATCCGGACGGGACGATATACCTCCTCGACCTGTACACCGGCAAGACGCGCGCTAATCTCGAAAGGAATCCCGCGATAAACTTGAGCGCCGTTGACGAGCATAAATTCAGGGGCTACAGCCTGAAAGGCACGGCGAAGATAATAAAAGAAGAAGAGCTGAAATCGCATATAATAAAGGCATGGGAAGAAAAGCTCACCACAAGGATAGCTCACCGGCTCATCAAGAATTTGAAAGGCGAGCCGGGTCACGAAAGACATCCCGAGGCGCAGCTCCCGAAGCCGAAATACCTTATAGTAATGACAGTAAGCGATATAGTCGACCTCACGCCGCCCCCGCTCAGATAAGTGGACAAATCCTTCCAAAGAAGTTAGAATATCCCGTATGGTTGAGAACTTGATCTTGTGGATGAACGGACTGCCGAAGGATATCGTTGTCCTCGTAATTGCGATGCTTCCCGTATCGGAATTAAGGGGAGCGATCCCCGCGGCTCTATCGTTCGGGATACCGGTCCAAAAGGCCTTTATCATATCCGTCATAGGCAACTTTATCCCGGTCATACCGGTCCTTTTTTTGCTGGAGCCGGTCTCGAAAAGGCTGAGCAGGTTCAAACCTTTCGCCCGTTTTTTCGACTGGCTATTCACGAGGACGCTCAAGAAAACCGATACGATCCAGAAATACGAAATGTGGGGGCTGGCAATATTCGTTGCGATACCCCTGCCTATGACCGGCGCGTGGTCGGGTGCCATCGCCGCTTCGCTTCTTAAGATGAAGTTTCGTTATGCCGTTGCGGGATGTATCCTCGGTATCATCACTGCGGGAATAATCGTATCGTTACTGTGCGTCTCCGTGGGGCTGAAATGACCGGCCGCGCGGCTGCTGTTGATTATTATGACGTCGTTGTCGTCGGAGGCGGCCCGGCCGGGACCATGGCCGCGATACGCGCCGCGCAGCTGAAAAAGAACGTCGTCCTGGTCGAGAGGAACGCATCTATAGGCCGGAAGATACTGATAACCGGCAAAGGCAGGTGCAACCTGACCAACACCGCCGATATGGAAGCATTCATGCAAAAATTCGGCAAGCAAGGGCAGTTCCTGCGTTCGGCCTTCTATGAATTCTTCAATAACGACCTTATTGATTTCTTTAAAGAATACGGTCTCTCAGCCAAAGCCGAAAGGCAGGGAAGGGTATTTCCGTCGGACGACAAGTCGATATCTGTGGTCCGGGCGCTCGAGAAGGCGCTTGCCGAGACCGGCGTCCACGTCCTTACCGGCTCGCGCGTGATGGGGATAAGGGAAGAGGGCGGGATATTCCATTTGAAGTTCGAAGGCAGGACAGAGATATGGACCAGCCGGCTCATCCTCGCGACAGGCGGGGCATCCTATAAGGCGACCGGCTCCACCGGCGACGGTTTCCATTTCGCGAAATTGCTCGGCCATACCTTTAACCCTTTAAGACCCGGGCTCGTACCGTTAAAGACCAAAGAGGGCTGGGTGACGGAGATGCAGGGCCTGACGCTCAAGAATGTGCGCATCGTCTTCGAATGCGGCGGGAAAAAAATAAACTCGGAAGTGGGCGAGATGCTCTTCACGCATTTCGGGGTCTCCGGGCCCTTGGTCCTCGACTTAAGCTCGCAGGTCGTCGACCTTCTCGGGGATAAAAAAGAAGTCGCGCTATCTATTGACCTGAAACCCGGGCTCACCAAAGAGCAGCTCGATAACAGGATGCTGCGCGATGTAGAAGAACATGGGAGCATAAACATAAAGACGCTTCTTAAAGATATGCTGCCGCTGAAGATGATCCCGGTATTCGCTTCGGCGCTTAATCTTGACCCGGCAAAGAGGATAAACCAGCTTGCCAAGGGAGAGAGGGAAGGGATAACGGCGCTGCTCAAGGATTTCAGGATGACGGTTGTAGGCGCCTTGCCGCTCGAGGAGGCTATGGTCACGTGCGGCGGCATCCCGGTCAAGGACATCAACCCGCGCACGATGGAGTCGAGGATCATTCCCGGCTTATATTTTGCCGGCGAGATAATAGACGCGACCGCGCCGAGCGGCGGTTATAACCTTCAGCAGGCATTCTCTACGGGATATCTTGCAGGGGAGAGCGCGGCGAATCCCGAACTTTCCGGAAAGGGCGGGACAAGTGCGTAATATAATACTCGCGTCGCAATCGAAACAGAGGCAGAAGCTCCTGAGGCAGATAGGCCTGCGATTCGTTTCCGCCAGGTCAGATGTAAAAGAGGATATGAGGCTTAAAAGCGGCTGCGCTGACCTGGTCATGGATAACGCGCTTAAAAAAGCGAAGGATGTCGCGAAAAGATACCGCTCCGGCATCGTCATCGCCGCCGATACGGTCGTCCTCTCCGGCAAGAAGATAATCGGCAAGCCGAAGAACCTCGGCGACGCGTTCAGGACGTTAAAACTCATCTCGCGCAGGCCCCAATGGGTCTATACCGGGATGGCGGTCATAGATATCGATAATAAAAAAGTTCTTACCGATTATGAGAAGACGAAGATCTACATGTACCGCTTGAGCGACAGGCAGATAAGGAATTATTTCAGGAAGGTCTCGCCGCTCGACAAGGCGGGGAGTTTCGATATACAGGGGCTGGGAAGCGTATTCATCAACAGGATAGAAGGCTGCTTTAACAATGTCATCGGCCTGCCGTTAGCGAAGCTCGCGAAGATGCTTAAAAAAATAGATATTGATCTTTTTGCCTGAAGCGGCGTGTTATTTCCTACATTAGGGAAATAGAGAGGTTGCGCAGGACCGGGATAGCTTCCTTGACCACGGCCGGGTCGAACTGTGTCCCGGCGCATTTTTCGATCTCGTCGCACGCGGAGTCCTTGCCCAGGGCCTTTCGGTAAGTCCTTGTCGATGTCATCGCGTCGAAAGCGTCGGCGACCGAGATTATCCTTGTTCCTAAAGGTATCTGGTCGCCCTTAATCCCCATCGGATAACCCTTCCCGT
Organism: Candidatus Omnitrophota bacterium; assembly: GCA_028716565.1. Classification (NCBI taxonomy): domain Bacteria; kingdom Pseudomonadati; phylum Candidatus Omnitrophota; species Candidatus Omnitrophota bacterium. The sequence continues at coordinate 13,980 of JAQUPL010000011.1, read as the reverse complement.
CATAGCGTTCGTGGTCGGAGCTGGCTATCAGCGCTATATCCTTAAAGTCTGTGATCGTCTCGAGCAGCTCACGCGTAAATACGGCGTGTATCTTCATCGTCGCGAATTCCTGGGGCGTGAGCTTCCCGGGTTTGCTTATGAGGCTTTTTGCGATGCCCAGTTTCCCGACGTCATGGAGCAAGGCGGCCCATTTTGTCTTGGTTATCTCGTCGTGGGAGAGGTTCATCGCGAGCGAAATGAGCATCGAATAGACCGAGACCCTTTTGGAATGCCCGATCATCGAAGGGTGTTTTGTGTCTATAAGTTGCGAGAAGACCTCGCAGGCGATACCTACCGCGTCGACGCTTCCGGGTATATCCACGGGGCCGGTCTCTTCCCTTACCCTGTTAAATACAGCCGGTATCTTTTCCTTGGCCGATACTTCCTCGATAAGCCCTTCGTCCCTGAGGACCCTTATGGCCGTTTCGACGAGCTCGGCCGAAACGCGCTCATTCGACCATGAGGAGATCTCTTTCTCTATCGCTTTTATGCCGCGCACCGATTCGTTCCTCATGAGCATATCCAGCTGGTCGGAGAGCAGTATTATCTGCGCGCCCAAAGGGATCTCATTGCGCTGCTTACCGAGCGGATAACCCCTGCCGTTATACCGTTCATGGTGGTTCAGGATAAGCTTGGCTATCGTAGAGAGGTTCGGTATCTGGCTGGTCAGTTCCGCGCCGATGATAGGATGGGAGAGTATTATCGGGTCCTTAGTCGGGTCTTCCTGCGCGAAAAGATAATGCGTTATATGTTCGGGAAGCGCGAGATAACCGATGTCATGCAGGAGCGAGGCGTAAAATATGGTCTTTCTTTCGTCGGGGACGGTCGCCTTTGCGAATTGAGAGGCGAATATGCCTACGCGCCATGAGTGGTAAAGGTTAGTGCCTTCGCTCATGACATCAAGGACATAAGCGATAGCGGAGACGAGTTCATTGATAGTGCGAGTTGTATTTATGTCCATACTATTTATATAAACTTATCATATAAATTTTACGTTGTCAATTCATCTCTGCCGGATGTATAATCACGTCGATGAGCGGAATCAAGATACTCTATGAAGACGACCATATAATGGCCGTAGATAAGCCGCCGGGGATGCTTGTGATCCCGACGCCTAAGGGTGAGCCGAATACCCTCACGAGCCTTTTGAACCGCGAGCTCGACGCCCGCGGTATAGAGGCGAACGCCCACCCGTGCCACCGCATTGACAGGGATACTTCCGGGCTCATAATATATGCGAAGGGGAAGAAGGCCCAGCAGGCGATGATGGAGGAGTTCAGGGCCCGCAGGGTCAAGAAATCATACATCGCTTTTGTCCACGGACGGCTCGGCAGGAAGGCGGGCACGATCGACCGCCCGATAGAGGGCAAGAAGTCCGTGACGCGATACAAGGTGATCGAGGAGCGAAGGGATTTTTCGGTCGTAGAGATCGAGCCGGAGACGGGCAGGACCAACCAGATAAGGATCCATTTTAAGTCGATAGGCCATCCGCTGGTCGGAGAAAGAAAATTCGCGTTCGCCAAGGATTATAAACTTAAGTTCAGGAGGGCGGCGCTTCATTCCCACAAGATCGGGTTTGAAGATCCGTTTACTAAAAAACCCCTTGGTTTTACGACCCCGTTGCCGGAAGATATGGCGAAGTTCCTTGAAGCGGCCCCTATTGTATATGCGGGGTGAGGATTATTTCGAGATCGCTTTGCGAGGCGGCGGAGAAGAAATACTTGTCGAACTCCGCGTCCTTCTGGAGCCCTCCGATCGGGATCGATTGGCCGTCTGCCGCGATGACGGTCGTGCTTAACGTCTTGATATCTATTGTCCGGCGCTTCCTGTCCCGCACGAAGCTTATTTCGGGGGTGAGCGTTATCTCCACGGCGTTATTCCCGACTATGCGGGGCTCGACCTTCAATTTAGTCCCGATATCCTTTATCACCACTTCCTCTTCTTCTACGATATAGCCGTGCTCGAAGAGGAATGTCCTGTAAAAGTTCACAAAGGGAACTTCTTCCCCGACAAATATGCTCGCCGAGAACCCGTCCAAGACGACGATGAATTGTTTTGAGTAAGAGCTGTTCTTGCCTGTGCGCCACTGCGCAGCGCCGATACCCCGGCCGCTCTCACCGGACTGCCTGTATTCCACGTCAATGCGTATGTTCCTCGGCCGGTAGTCCTCTCCGGCGATCGCGTGAGAGTAGGACAGGAATACGGCGGCAACAGCTATAATTAACTTAATATATCTCATGAACATATGATATCATTCCTAAAAGAAGAATCAAATATATTAATAAGGCCAAGCGAGACTTAAATTTCTGACGTTGATATACCTTATGATTCTTGTTATAATTGATAAATTATGAAAGCCTATACCGAGTATCTCGTATTCAATACCGAAAAGAGGTACGAGATCGTAAATATCACCGCCCAGGTCGAGAAGGCGCTCGATAAGAGCGGCATAAAGGAAGGGTTCTGCCTGGTAAATGCCATGCACATCACTGCAAGTGTCTTCATTAACGACGACGAGGACGGGTTGCACCGGGATTTCCTGGACTGGGTAGAGAAGCTGGCGCCTTACGGCGTCGAGAGATACAGGCATAACCGCACAGGAGAGGATAACGGCGACGCACACCTCAAAAGGACCATAATGGGCCGGGAAGTAGTCGTAGCCGTGACGAAGGGAAAGCTCGATTTCGGGCCGTGGGAACGGATATTCTACGGCGAGTTCGACGGACAGAGGCGCAAGAGGGTCCTGGTCAAGATAATAGGGGAATAATATGAAGATAGAGTATAAAGGCGACGAGATAATCATATCGGACTTCAAGCCGTTGGAGGCGTATAAGATCGCGCGCAGGCTCGAGGCCGAGGGGATAAATTTTTACAGTATTTTCCTGTCATCTGTGGATGACGTGGATACCGAAAAGGCGGTCTATTCGCTCCTTACCGAGGAGAGGAAGCACCTGAAATTTTTCAACCAAAAGGTCGAAGAGATCTCCGGGCCTTTCGACGAGAACAGCATAGTCGACGAGATAGATACGAAGGTCTTCGGACCTTTCGGCGAGTCGGTCGACCTGGCCTCAATAATTAAAGACGAGAATAAGGCGATAGACCTGGGCATACTTTTCGAAAAGCGCTCTGTCGGTTTCTTTAAGGCCTGCCTCGGCAAGACATCCGACGCCACGGCAAAAAAGGCTTTTGAGGATATAATAAAAGAAGAGGAGAAGCATCTCGAGTCGCTCATAGAGATCCTGAAAACCAGGAGGAACGGGCCATAAGATGGGGGAGAACCTTTTTTTCCAGTGGCACATAACCGACGCGTGCAATTTCAGGTGCCGCCATTGTTACCAGCATGATTTCACGAAGGCCTCCGACCTCCCGCTGGCAGCCCTCATCAAGATATATGAGAATATTGCTGCGAGCGCAGGCGGCAGGAAGACGAAGATAAACCTGACCGGCGGGGAACCTTTTCTTAGGAATGACTTCTTCAGCCTGCTGCGTTATCTCGACAAACACGATACCACCGAAGAGCTCGCCGTGATAACGAACGCGAGCCTGATAGACGAGGATACAGTCGCGGAACTCAACGGGATAAAGAAATTAAAACAGATAAAGATCTCCCTCGACGGGGCGACTGAAAAGACTAACGACGCGATACGCAGGCCAGGCGCTTTCAAAACCGTACTTGAAAAAATTAACCTGCTTCAGGAGAAGGGCGCCTTCGAAGTCATAATAATGCTTACGGCGATGCGGTCGAACACCTATGAGCTGCCCGCGCTTTTCCAGTTGTGCAGGGACCTCAAGGTCGACGGCCTGATAATAGAGCGCTTCATACCGCTGGGCCAGAGCAAGGGCCTTAAATCCGAGGTCATAGATAAGGACGACTGGAAAAGGCTGGTAGGCGAGATATGCGAATATATGGCGGTCGACGCTATCGAGGATGATATGCTCGCCTGCAAGGCGTTCTGGATAAAGTTCAAAGAAGGCGACGCGGAACTGCTCGGAGCAGAATGCAATCTCGGAGAGGACGCCTTCGCGATAATGCCCAACGGGGACCTGCTCCCGTGCCGCAGGTTCGCCATGAAGATCGGCAACCTCCTCGATAAAAGCCTGGCTGATATAATAAGCGAAAGCAGGGTGCTCAAGGAAGTGACCGATAAGAGCAAATTAAAAGGCAAGTGCCGTACCTGCCGTATAGTTAAATGCCGCGGATGCAGGGCTTTCGCTTACGCGGTCGGGGACGATTACCTGGCCGAAGACGGACTCTGCTGGATATAAAATATGGCAAGACCAAACAGCAAGACAAAGATCATCTGTACTTTGGGGCCCGCGAGCTCGACCGAACCGGTCCTGCGAAGGATGGCCGCTGCGGGAATGGACGTCGCCCGCCTGAATTTCTCCCATTCGACGATCAAAGAGCATAAAGCGAAGATAGGCCTGGTAAGAAAGATAAACGGGCAACGGGAGAAGAAGATACAGGTGCTGCAGGACCTTGAAGGCTACAGGATAAGGATAGGCCGGCTTAAGGACGGCAAGCCGATAGAAGTAAAAAAGAACCAGACCGTCATTCTTACCAACAGGGATGTAGTCGGCGAGCGAAACGTCCTGCCTTTTGATTACAGGGGCCGGCCGGAAGACGTAAGAGGCGCGGAGTTCATTTACATAAATGACGGCAATATCGCGCTCAAGGTAAAAAGGATATATAAGGACCGTATAGAGACGAAGGTATGGGCCGGCGGCCTTATCGGCGAGAGGAAGGGCGTGAACATGCCCGGCGCGTCCCTTCATTTCTCGGGCGTCACCGATAAGGATAAGTCGAGCATAGAGTTTGGGATACGCAATAAAGTGGATTTTATCGCGCAGTCGTTTGTGCGGAACAGGCGTGACATCCTCAACATAGCGAAACTCATCAGGCCCCGCCTGCCGGATTGCAAGATAATCGCCAAGATAGAGAACAGGGAGGGCATCAGGAATATCGACGAGATAATTGCGGCTGCCGACGGCGTGATGATCGCGCGCGGAGATATGGGGGTCTCGATGCCGATACAGCAGATCCCTATCATACAAAAAATGATAATAAAAAGGTGCAACAGGGACGGGAAATTCGCGATAACGGCTACCCAGATGCTAGAGAGTATGACTGAGAACCTGCGCCCGACAAGGGCCGAGGTTACCGATGTCGCAAACGCCATCCTTGACGGCACAAGCTGTGTGATGCTTTCCGGAGAGACGGCGGTAGGCCGCCATCCCGTCGAGACGGTCAAGATGATGGAGAGCATAATAGATTTTACAGAGGGCTACCTTTACGGCAGGTTCATCCTGTCCTGCAAATAAAAAGAGAGGATGCGCGGCAAAATGCCCACTTACGATTACGAATGCCAGAAATGCAAACATATATTTGAGGTCTTCCAGTCTATGGCCGACAAGCGTCTCGAGAAGTGCCCCAAATGCGGCGGCAAGGTCAAGCGGCTCATAAGCGGCGGCGCCGGCGTAATATTCAAGGGCTCGGGTTTTTACGAGACCGATTACAAGAAGAAGCCCCGGCCGGCCCCTTGCGAGAAGGCGACCTCAAGCTGCCCATCAAGCTGCAAGCATAAGCACAAATAGAAAAGGATTTCTATGCGAGTCGCGATGTATTATAGCAACAATGATGTCCGCCTCGAAGAGGCGCCCGTCCCGGATATCGGGCCGGGCGATATCCTCATCCGGGTGGTCTCGAGCGGCATTTGCGGAAGCGACGTAATGGAGTGGTACCGCATCGGCAGGGTGCCGCTTGTCCTCGGCCACGAGATAGCCGGGACGGTTGAAAAGACCGGCGCGGGCGTAAAGAATTTTAAAATAGGCGACCGTATAGCGGCCTCACACCATGTCCCTTGCCTTAATTGCCACTATTGCCTTAGTGGCCACGAAACCGTATGCGAAACACTACGCAAGACTAATTTCTATCCGGGAGGGTTTGCCGAATTTGTTCACATCCCGGCGGTAAATATCGGGAAGGGGGGCGTCTATCCGCTGCCTGCAGACGTCTCTTTTGACGAGGCGACATTCATCGAGCCTCTAGCTTGCGTCCTGCGCGGCCAGAGGCTGGCCGGAATAAAAAAGGGAAAGACAGTCCTCGTAATAGGAAGCGGGATATCAGGCCTCCTGCATATCCAATATGCGCGCGCTCTCGGCGCGAAATTAGTCGCGGCGACAGATATATCGCAATACCGTATCGACGCCGCTAAGAAATTCGGCGCGGATATCGCCTTTAACGCGAAGGAATATTCCCCGGAAAAATTGAAAGCCGCAAACGGCGGTATACTCGCCGACGTAGTCATTCTGTGCGCCGGCGCCAAGTCCGCCGTAGAACAGGCGCTGGCCTCGGTAGAGCGCGGCGGGACCGTCCTTTTTTTCGCGGCCGCAGAGAAAGACCTCATGCTTCCCAAATCCATAAATGATATTTTCTGGCGCAACGAAGCGACCCTTACCAGCTCTTACGCGGCCAGCCCCAAAGAACACCTTGAGGCCCTCGAATTGCTGCGATCGCGCAAAATAAACGCCAAGGATATGATAACGCACCGGTTCGCCCTGGCCGACGCGGGCAAAGGCTTTAAGCTTGTCGCCGGCGCCTCGAATTCCATAAAAGTCATCATTGAACCCCATAAATAAATCGGGTATACTTTAAAAAAGGGAGGTAGCGCTATGGCCGCATTATTTATCATTCTTGTCATCGTAGTCGTCGCGGTGCTTTGGCTGATCGGCGTTTATAACGGCCTGGTCCAGCTGAAGATGCGGGTCAAGAACGGTTGGGCACAGATAGATGTCCAGCTCAAGAGGAGGCACGACCTTATCCCTAACCTCGTCGAGACGGCGAAGGGATATATGAAGTTCGAGCGCGAGACCCTCGAGAACGTCATAAAGGCGCGCACCCAGGCGACCCAGGCGACGACGGTCAAGGACAAAGAGGGCGCGGAGAACATGCTTACCGGAGCTTTGCGCTCACTTTTCGCAGTCGCAGAAAAATATCCGGACCTGAAGGCGAACCAGAACATGCTGGCGCTGCAGGAAGAATTGACCTCTACCGAGAACAAGATCGCCTTCGCAAGGCAGTATTACAACGACGAGGTCACGCGCTATAATACGACTGTCAAGACCTTCCCGGCCAATACGGTCGCCCCGGCGCTGGGTTTCGCCCCGGAAGAATTCTTCGAGCTCAAGGACCTCGCGGAGAGGGAGCCGCCAAAAGTCAGCTTCACCTAGAGTTAAATGCCCTACTCATTTGTCGAGATAGAGAAAGAGAAGACGTGGGTAATAAAAGCAGTCTTCGTCTTTCTGCTGGTATTTTATTTCCTCGTCGCCGAACTCCTCTGGATAGTGACGAGGATGTTTTTTAGTTCCCAGTCTCCGTTCGCCGGCCCGGCGCAGCTCTTCTCCCCGGGAGAATTTGTGATAGTATTTGCCGTTGCCCTCGCGGTCGCATCCCTCCATTGGTACTATTCGACCCGGAATATGATAGCGGATTTGACTAATCTTCTCGACGCCAGGGCGCCGGACCTCGGGGATACCTACCATAAGATGTTCCGGAATGTCGTCGATGAGGTTTCTATCGCCACAGGCGGAAGGAAGATCGGATGCTACGTCGTGCCCTCTAGCGGGATGAACGCCTTCGCCGTATCGGATCTCGAGGGAAATTCCGCCATAGGCGTCACCGAGGGGCTGCTCTCGAGGCTTAGCAGGAGCCAGCTAGAGGCAGTCGTCGGCCATGAGGCCGCGCACATCGCCTCCGGCGACAGTTTTTCGACGACGGTGATATGCTCCCTCTTCGGTATCTACGGCGCGCTACTCGAAGGGATCAACAGGATCACCTTGGGGAGGTCCGGCGACAGCTCCAAAGAGAGGGTTAGCGTCGGCGCGAGGTTCGGGGCGTATCTCCTGGTCGTCTACCTGGTCCTTCTCGTCGTAAAAGGCGCGAACCATCTCCTTAATATGTTCATCTCCAGACAGCGCGAATACCGGGCCGACGCCGTCGCGGTCCGCCTAACAAGGGACCCGGTAGCGCTCTCCGAGGCCCTCTATCTTATATCAAGGGGGTGGCGCGGGGTGGGAGTGATACCCGGCTCGCTCTCGCCGATATTCATAACGGCCCCGGATACCGACAGCCTCTCGGAGTCCGAGGGCATATTTTCCGACCTCTTTTCGACGCATCCGCCGTTCAAGAACCGCCTTAATATACTGCTCGACATGGCGCACTCCGACTTGCAGTCTTTAAAGAGCGGTATAAGGACGGCGCCTAAGACAGTGGTCGAAGAGGAGCCGGTCGAATTGGAAGGGCTTTCCGTTGACGCCCGGAGAGGAGGGCCGTTCTGCCCTAAATGCGGCCAGGCGCTTTCGGAAATATCATATGAGGGCGCGCCGGCAATGAAGTGCCGTTTTTGCGGAGGGGTTTTGGCCGCCTCCGATGTAGCAACCAGGATAATCGCGAGGGAAAATTATTTATTTCCCGGAGAGATAAGAGAGTCCTCCGAAGCGCTCATGAAGAGCCATTGGAGGGAGAACCCGCCTAACTTCTTTAACGTGACAGATAAGTTGGCCTGTCCCAGGTGCCGGGAGGCGATGGAACGCGGCTTCTTCACGTACGGGCTGCCGGTCATCATAGATAAATGTTTTAAATGCGGGAATATCTGGTTCGATAAGGGTGAGCTCGAGATGCTCCAGTACCTGATCGAGAAGAGCAGGAACGGGGAGTTATGAACGAAACGTTTCTAATCCTCTTGAAAAATGAGTCAAATAGGGTATAATTAAATATACTGCCCACCAAAAAAGGAGTTACAACATGGATTGGGGACTCAAGAACCGCCTAAGCCGGATAATAAAGCCGGATGGCCGCACAGTCATGCTCGCAATAGACCACGGATATTTTCTCGGGCCCGTCCAGAGATTAGAAGATCCTTCCAAGACAATCAAACCGCTGCTTCCTTATACAGACGCGCTCATGCCCACGCGGGGGGTGCTGCGGAATTGCGTTGATGCCGGCATCGATATACCGATAGTCCTCAGGGCCTCAGGCGGGAACACCATAATAGGCGAAGACCTCTCCAATGAAGAGATCACGGTCTCAATGAAAGACGCGGTCCGCCTGAATGTTTCGGCCGTTGCGTTCTCTATCTATATAGGTTCGAAGCATGAGCACCAGACTATCGTAAATTTTTCAAGGCTCGTCGACGAGGGGATGGAATACGGGATACCGGCATTGGCAGTGACCGCGGTCGGGAAGGAGCTTGAGAAGAGGGACGCCCGTTACCTGTCGCTCTGCTGCAGGATCGCCGCGGAATTAGGCGCAAGTTTCGTGAAGACTTATTATTGCGAAGATTTCGAGAAAGTGGTAAAGAGCTGCCCTGTGCCGCTCGTCATCGCAGGCGGCCCGAAGTTAAAAACGGAGACAGACGCGCTCGAGATAGCGTATGAGGCGATAAAGCGCGGCGCGTGCGGGGTGGATATGGGGCGCAATATATGGCAGTCCGGAAATCCGGTGGCGATGATAAAGACGATCCGCGCCATCGTCCACGACAACATCTCTATTGACAAGGCGAAGCAGATGCTGGATACCCTCAAAGGCAAGACTAAGCCCTGAACGGAGCGTAGGAGTTAATGTTCGTAAACCTCTTCGTAAAGAACGATAAGTGGGTCAAGGATAATAAGGTCGCTTTCGCATTATTCGATGACTTTGGGGTGGGCGTTGCCGTAATAAGCCCGGAGATGCAGATCCTCGCCTTAAACAAAGTCATGAAGAAATGGTTCCCGGAAGTGGACGTAAACAAAAAGCCTATCTGTTATACCTGTTTCAATAACCCGCCGCGCAACGAGAAATGTTCATATTGTCCGACCGCAAAAACCCTAAAAGACGGAAAAGTCCATGAAGCCGTCACCGAGACGCCCCGATTTGATAGAATAGTAAATTTCCGCGTGGTCTCCTCGCCGGTCAAGGACAGGGCCGGCAACATAATCTCCGTGATCGAGGTCGTAGAGGATGTGACCGAACATAAACGCCTGGACGAAGAGAGGGCGAAGACGGAAAAGAAATACCGTTCCCTTGTCGAAAAACTTCCGGCGGTCACTTACATCGCGGACCTGGGCAAGGACAGCAGGACGCTTTTCATCAGCCCCCAGATCAAGGACCTGCTGGGGTTCACCCCGGAAGAGTACTATAGGGCGGAGGGGGAGATATGGCTGAAACAGCTGTATCCGGAAGACCGCGACAGGGTCGTTGCCGAGTTGGAGAAATGCCATAAGTCCATGTCGTCTTTCCGGATGGATTACAGGATGGCGAGGAAGGACGGCCGCGTCATATGGGTCACCGATGAGGCGTCGGTAATAAAAGACGAATCCGGGAAGCCGCTCTTCCTCCAGGGTGTCATGTTCGATATCACAAAGAGGAAGCGGACCGAAGAAATACTTAAAGAGATCGAGAAGCAGCAGGAAGCCATACTCGACAACATCCCCGATATCGCGTGGCTCAAAGATAAGGAGAGCAGGTTTATCGCGGTAAATGAGCCGTTCAGCAGGGCTTGCGGAGTAGCGCCCAAAGACCTCGTTGGTAAGAACGATTTTGATATATGGCCCAGGAACCTCTCGGAGAGCTACAGGGCTGATGATGCCGAGGTCATACGGACGGGGAGGAGAAAAATAATAGAAGAGCCGATGCACGATAAGGACGGGAGGGTGCAGTGGATAGAGACGATCAAGACCCCCATCTTTAACGAGAAAGGCGAGGTTATCGGCACGACCGGCATCGCGCGCGATATTACCGTGAGAAAAAAGCTCGAATTCCAGCTTAAGGAATCCGAGGAGAAGTTCCGGAGGATCTTCGAGTCGGCTAACGACGCGATATTTATCGCGGATCTGCGGACAGGCGAGATATTAGATGTAAACAAAGCGGCGGAGAACCTGATGGGCAAGCCCAGAAAGGGGCTCATCGGTATAAGCCAGGCCAAGCTTCATCCGCCGGAAGAAGTCGAGAGCTATAAGGAAAAATTTTACAGTATAACCAGCGATGCGCAGGAAATGAAAAACTCCCATACTCCCTCCCTTGAGGCGGAGATATTCAATTCAAAGGGCGAAAGGGTGCCGGTCTATATAAGCGTCTCTGTCTTCGAGATCGGCGGGAGGAAAGTGGCGCAGGGGATATTCAGGGACATTTCGGAGCTCAAGAGGATAGAGCGCGAGAAAAAAGAGGCTGAAGCCCTCGCCCTCATAGACCCGCATACCCAGCTTTATAATTACCGTTATCTCCAGAGGAGATTGCATTCTGAATTTGAATTATCGAAACGCAGGGCCACGCCCCTTTCGATACTTATGGTGGACATAGATTATTTCAAATCCGTAAACGACACCTACGGGCACGAGTACGGCGATACGGTCCTGCAGGAGTTCGCTATAGTCCTGCAGCATGCCTCCCGGGGCATAGACATTGTCACAAGGTTTGAAGGCGAAGGGTTCGCGATCATCCTGCCCGATACGGAAGAGAAGGGCGCCTTGGCCTTTGCCGACAGGATACAGAGGATAATGAAGAAACACAGGTTCGGGGCAAGCAAAGTAAAACTCAGGATAAGCATAGGTATCTGCTCGTATCCCGAGGACGGCATTGCTACCGTTGACCAGCTGCTTACGACTGCGGACAAGTGCGTACGTCATGCGAAAGAACAAGGCGGGGACACGATAAGCGTGTGCAGCCAATTGCGTAAGAAGAAAACCGCGCGAAACCCCGTAGATCCCGATTCGCAGAAGCGGGTTAATAATATCACGAATAAATTCGTAGACCTGTTGAAGCGCAACAGGCTGAACACGATAGAGGCGGTCTATGCCCTGGCTCACACGGTCGGCGCCAAGAATGCCTATACCGAGGAACATTCGGAAGAGATGGTGAAGTTATCGACGGAAGTCGGCAAAAAAATGAATCTTACCGACCAGGAGCTCGATGACCTCAAGCACGGCGCCATGCTCCACGACATTGGCAAGCTCGGCGTCAGCGAGAAGATCCTTCTCAAACGCGGCAAGCTGACCAAGAAGGAATTCGAGGTGATAAAGAAGCATCCGCAGATCGGCGCGGACATAATCAGGCCCGTCCATTTCCTTAAGGATGTCGTTCCGATCATCCTGCACCACCACGAGAGATACGACGGATACGGCTACGGTTCCAAATTGAAGGGCGATGAGATACCGATCGGCGCCAGGATAATAGCGGTCGTGGATGTCTACCAGGCCCTGGTCTCCAACAGGCCTTACCGGAAGGCCTATTCAAAGAGGGAGGCCCTTAAGATAATAAGAGAGGAATCCGGGACGCATTTCGATCCGAAGATCGTGGCGATCTTCATGGAGATAGTGACGAAAGAGAAGAAGGCAAAAAAATGATCCTGTGGGGGAGAAAGGTGTTTTAAATGCTGCGAATATTTTTAGTCGCGCTCATCATTGTGATCACGGTCCCTCTGTATGCCGCCGAAACCCCTCTGGTCGGGAGGAACCTCCTTAAGAACGAGAGTTTCGAGAACCGTCCCGGTTTCAAGGACGAGACGCCGCTCGATTGGGGCAGCTGGAATTCCGATTATAACGGGATCTCTACGACGGAAAGCAGGAGGGGGCAGCAGTCGGTATATATCAATTGCCCGAAACAGAATGATTCGACCGGCATCTTCTTTACCAATAAGAAAGTTAAACCGGGTAACAGGTATAAGTTTACCGCGCATTTCCTAAACTGCGCGTCGGACCCGTTAAGCGGCAACGCCTTCGGCCAGCTGCATATAGAATGGCGCAAGACGACCAAGGATAAAGATAACAAGGATGTAGTGACGGAACTAGGCCGTGATTACGGGCCGGTGTTCGAGTCCGGGACACCGACTATGAGGTGGACAGCAATTACCATGTCAGCCATAGCCCCGGTCGATGCCGATAACTGTAATTTCGTCGTGGAGTTCCTTAATAAAGAGAACGGCAGCGGAAGGTTCTACGTTGACGACGTATCGGCGGAGGAGATAAAAAAGGGTATTGGCATCAAGAAATATATCCTTTCTGGGTCGCGCCCCGGCACCAGGGCCGCCAGACCCGCGGAAAAAGGCGGAACGGAAAAGCCTAAAACGGGAGAAGGCGACGGCCAGGACGAGGAGACCGGGTTGTCATTGATGGCGGTCGATTTCAATTTCGGAGACATGGGCCCAGGCGGCGTTTGGGCAAAAGACCCTAACGACAATACCCAGGGCTGCACAACGGCCATTAACTCGCAGGTCAAGCACGGGGATGCGGGTTTCTCCCTTCAGATCGACTACGACGTAGATTCCCCGAATCCCGCCATGATCGGCGTTTGGCTGAAACTGCAGGATCTGGACCTTTCGCAATACGGCAAATTGAGCCTTTGGGTCAAAGGCGACGGCTCGACCGGATTTTCGAAGAACATAAAATTGGAACTAAAAAACTCCAAAGGGGAAACCGGGAAATATACCCTTTCCGGAATAACAAAGGATTGGAAAAGATTTGCGATACCGCTGAAGGAATTCGCGGATATAACTAATTTTTCTTCTGTGACGGAATTTGTCATCCGGTTTGATGACGTAGTGAATGCCGATAAAAAATCCGGAAGGATATACATAGACGATCTGTCATTCGTGAGATAAGGCCTGTTTCATTTTTTGCGTGACGATGCGCACGTGGGCAAAAAATTGCTGAAAAATAGCAAATTAGTTTTCTTGACAAAGATACGATAGCATGGTAAATTTTACCTAGTTCCTTAATAATCCTCGAACCTAATAAAGCCACATTGTATTTTCCTTTATTCTGCCCTCGGGGGCAGAAGTATGGAAAACAACAGCAACAAAAAGGAAAGGGGGTAAGAGTGAAGAAACTATTCTTCCTCGGGTTAGTAGCAGGGTTGGTTCTGGTTTCGTCTTCAAATGTTTACGCTAATCTTATAACCAATCCGGGTTT
>JAQUPL010000010.1 GCA_028716565.1 Candidatus Omnitrophota bacterium | reverse complement strand
TCCACGCGAGGTCGTCGCTCGCCTTCGACGCCGGCACGTACTTCGAGCCAGTCGTGAGATAGTCCTTCCACCGCAGCGCCGGCCCCAGGAACGTCGCCGGGTGCATCACGTACTCCAGCTCCTTGCCAGCCATCTGTTTCGTGTACGTCGCCACAGCAGCCATGAGCTCAGAGGTATCGAGCGTCTTGTCCTTCTCTCTCGCCTTCCACGCTTTAAGAGCATCAGCCTTAGCTATCTTCCGAGGATATGCAGTCCAGAACGCCGAGAATTCTTCATCATCCATTCCTCCTTTTCCTGTTCCCTTTCCCCTACCCTTTCCTATTCCTTTTCCTTGTACAGTTTGGCAACTGTTTGTAAACTGTTTGTATACTCTATCTTTCAAACCATGTTCATCGAGTAACGAAAGGTAACTACGTACCACCGCAGAATCCTTCCTGCTCATCAAATCACCATGCTGGAATTTGCAATAATCTTTTACCCACCACTTACCATTTTCTAATACCTCGATATTGTCATGGCAATGAGAAATTAAATCTTCCCAATCAACTTCGCAACCGACAAAGAATTCAGCTGCTTTTTTATCCGCAATCCACACTCCAACATTGTCACATTCTGAAAGGATATAAAACCACGCAGTTTTGTTTTCTGGAGTAAGTTCTCTAAACCACGGACGTTTCCAGATACCAGTATCAAAGAATCGTTTGCTCATTTTATCATCTTTTCTAAATATGGTCCGGCTGTTTCGTTTGTATCGATATATTCTGTTAGGCCACTTATTCTTGCATGTCTCATCTTTTTAGAAATACTTGCTAGATCCATTCCGGATTTACTTAGAATGGTACAATATGTTCTTCGCAAAGCATGAGGTGACCACACGAATGGACGAGATATAATTCCGGCCTTCCGCGCCGCCACGCCCAGGTCGCGAATCCGAGAGTACAAAACGGCGTAGTTCATCGGCGCCGCTGCCCGCGTCCGTTCCCACGGCAGGGTCCACGCGATCGCGTCGATAGGCTGGGGGTCGCGGCGGTGCTGCTCGCGGAACACCTCGCGCAGCGCGTCAAGCGCCGGCTTGTAGACTTCCTGCTCCGCGTCGGTGGCGCCCTTGCCCGTGAATGTCACGGACAGCATGCCCTCGCGCTCCTGTACGTCGCCCCAGCGAAGTTGACAAAACTCCGCCGCCCTCAGCCCGCTGGTCGCGAGGAACAGTAGCAGCGCCCGGTCCTGCCGCGCCCGCAGCGTCGGCAGACTGCCGAGCCACGCCATCACCGCTGTAAGCTCTGACCATGATAACGCCGGCTTAGTGCGGTTTCCCTTCTTTGTCCGACTCAACTTTTGTATTAGTTTTTCATTCATGATATCAAATGGTGATATATAAAACGGCACCACGGCGCCGACACCACGGAAGAATCGTTTCAGCCCTTGAACACGGCAGTACGCCGTGCCCCGGCCCACGCGCTTCGATAAGGTGTCGTACCAGTCCTCAATCATCGCCGGCGTCACCTGTAGCGGGTTGAGCCCGCCAGTGTGCGCGTAGAAATCGCGCACCGCCGCGAGGTAGCTTCGATAGGTCGTGGCCGCGAGGCCCGCGCCTTTCAGGAACACGCGCTCCACGTCCTCGAAGCTCTTGACCGACTCGAATATCCGCGCGATTCGGCGCAAGCCCTCCGCGACGCCCGGAAGGTCGACTATTTTATCCGGTAGATTATCAGTCACATTCTCTCCCAAAAAAGGGTCGGGTCTACCGTGCGTGGCGTGGAAAGCGCCGAGGGCTGTGTGGACCCCCCTTACACGATAGACCCGACCCGTCCCACACAGAAGACTCGCTGCGGCTTCCAACCCGCAACAGACGCAAGCATATCACACCTGCTGCTACCTGTCAACTACTGTTTCACGAAGTCCATGAAGCCGTACAGCCGCAGGATGTCGTCGCCGATAAACTCGTATGGTATTCTCTCTACCGGATAGCCGATCCATTCGATGGTGAGTGTGTCATCATCGTAGTAATACTCGCCGTCGTAGGATACGTGGTTTATCTTGTCGTTCATCACCACGCCATTCTGGTCGAAGAACAGCGAGAGAATATCACCATAAACCCATACGCCGAGAAACGGATCAGGCGCGAATAAATCGCAGCCAGCCACCGCGAGAAGAACCACCAGAAGCACAATAACCTTTCTCATTTCATTCCTCCTCAAGCATCGACTTGTGCGTGTTCATCGAACGCCACATGGCCACGCCGTAGCTCACCGACTCATGCAGCGTGTACCACGGGCTGCCGGTGACATCCTCGCCGGTCATCGCCTCGTACCATCTGCCGTTGTACGCTACCCACGCATGGCCGCCGCGCGTCGTCCCGTCGTCGTAGTGCCCGAGCACCAGCGCCGGCCACCCGCCCAAGTCGCGGCGGAGAAGGTACATGACAAGCAGCGCGTAGTCCTCGCAGTCGCCAGCGGCCCATGCCCATGTTTGATCTGGACTTTGCCAATACTCAAGCATGTCGTGGATATCGTCGCTGACGTACCGCACGCGCGTGTCAACCCAGCGGCATACTTCCTGCGGCGTCGTCGCCCCCGTCGCCGGGATATCGAACGCCGGGTCGTAGGTGTCGTCCACGCACCACGCGCAGCCGGCGAGCAGCACCACTAGAGCCACGAGCGCATACTTCATGCCGGCTCCTTCTCCGGGTCGTACATCGTAATCTTGCCGCCGCGCACGCGGAACGCCACGCGGCCCGGCGCCTTCATGCCGGCCCACTGGAGCACCAGCGCAGGTATCTGCACGTGCCCGCCGCCGCTCTTCGTCGGGGTCATCTTATACGTCTTCGTCGTCGCCTGCCTCATCACGCCTCCTCTCTGTCGTTTATCAGCCGATAGTTCGCCACCATCGCCGCCCCGTTTCTCGTCTGCACCTTCACCAGCACGCTGTCGATCCAGTGCCCCATCAACCGCAGTTCGCTAATGCGAGCCGCCAGCCGCGCCACCCCAAGCTCCCGCAGCGCGTCCATCGCCGTGATGCCTTCCAGCCTGTTCTCGCGCAGCATCATCAGCACCTTCAAGGTCTGCGAGCATTTCACTTCTCCCGCTCCTTTCTGATTATCGCCGCAAGCTTCTCCATCTCTATCGGGTGGTTCCCGAGGCTCATCTTGTCGTTGCAGTCCCCGTGGTGAGTAAGGCAGACGTTCATGCTGTGGTGGATGACACCGGGCCCGTACATTTTCAGCAGCCACTTTCTCTGAGGAATCCTGTGCGCTAGCTCTGCCTCCTGTACCGCGAGCGGTTCCCCGCAGGCCAAGCAGCGGCCATCCTGCTCGTACCACTTGGCCACCTTCATCTCGGATATCGCAAGCGTCTTCCTGTCGTTCACGTAGGTACCTCTCCTCCTGCCTCGATGATTGCTAACGCCGTGGCGTCTATCAGCCGCGCCATCTCCTCCTTCGTGTATGCCAAGGTCGACTTACGGAAGTGAATCCAGTCGTCCACCTCGACGAAGATGCCCGGCCACTTCGGCGGCACGAACTTCCCCGGCTCGTACTCCAGCGCCACCCCGTGGTGAACGCACAACCAGTTCTTCGCGTACACGTTCGACCACCCACGCCACTTCGCGAAGGCGTCCCGATAGACGTGGAAGAGTTCGAAGCTGTCCTCTGAGCGGGCTTCCGTGCGAGACTTGTAGCAGTACCCGCCCAGAGGACACCGGATCATGCCAAGTCCTCCTCAAGCACTCTTCTCCATCGGTTCACCCATGAGGCGGGATCGTCAGCCAAGGTAAGCTTCGGCTTGCCCTTGTTGTTCAGATTGAGCAGTGCCAGGTCGTAGTTGCCAACGTTCGCATCATCGAGAGCCACCGCGCATCCGGCGACCTGGAGCCAGTACCGGTCTTCCTTCCCCGCCCCGCACTTGATGTCGACGACTAGAAGTCGTTCCTGCCCGGGCAGACTGAATACCCGGTCCAGCCGAGCACCATAACTATACGAGGGATGCACGACGACGAGTTCGCTCGCTTCGATGCTGGGCTTGGCGGCTTCAATGAAAACCCGATAAGCATCGCAGAACGGTTTCAGTCTTTCGTCCAACTCGTTCCAGTCGAGCGTCCCGTTATCTATGAGCACCGTAGCGGCATGGACCTTTTGTCCTCTTTCGAGGTACCAAGGGTCGAGATCGGGAGGCATGGGATAGATCCGGTTCAGGATCTTCGACACGGACCGGATGTAGCGGCCTTGATACGTGTACCATAGGCCGCCCTCCGGGAATCTCTGCGCTATCAAACCCTCGGGCAGTTTATAGGTAATCATGCCGTGCGCCGGCGGACTGTCCCCACGTCCTCGAAAACAACTCCCGCGACGCTGGCCTTACCCTTCATCAACTTCGCGTACCGGCCCAGCTTCACCGGGTCCGGGGAACAGAACGACCTGGGGACTGCATCTGCATCGACCACCCGTGCCTGCCAGTTCTCGATAATGACCTGGCCCTCGGGCTTCTCGACCTTCACCGGCTCCGCAACGGCAACGGAAGCGATGGGAGCATCGAGGACGGCCGCAGCCTGCTCCTTCATCCCCGCCTCTTCCATCCTCGCAGCCAGCGCCAGCTTCTCATCGGCGATCCGTTTCTGTTCCGCCCGCCGGACGGCTTCCGCTTCCTCTGCGCGCCGATTGTCTTCGGCCTTCTTCCACGCATACCGCTTGCGGTCGAGGGTCTTGCAGGCTTCGAGAGGATCGTCGATGTACTTCTTGTAGAGAGCGACCATCGCCTTCCATGCTTTCGTGGCCGCCTCTTTTGGGGGGCCGAGCTCAACCTCCAGCGTCTTCACCTTGCCCCTGACCTCGGCAATGATCTGGTCGGCAGCGGTGTACGTCTCCTCGTTGTTCACGACGAACGCCGACGCCTTCACCATGATGGCCGACATCTCTTGCTCGGCCTTCTTCTCCATGACAGATAGTTCGGTGGTCACTTCATGCTCCTTTGATTGCCGCGCGGCGCTTCTTGCCGGTCTCGATGATGTCGTCCATGACGATCTTCAACTCCACCGGATTCTTCCTTGCGATGTTGGCCTGATTGGTGTAGTCGGTGATCTCGTTGGGATTGAAAAGCTGGATGTGCTTTCCCGTCACCTTGTCGAACTCGGTAGCTTCGAGATAGTGGACGCACTTTTCATAATCGTTCTTCGGGGCCAAGACAGGAGCCGGAGTAGGAGTTGAGGTAGCAGCCCGAGGGGCAAGAATCGGTTTCCGATCTCTCGGTTCATCCCCTTCCTTCTGAGCATCGTTGTCCTCTCCCCTTGTCACGATTCCGGTCGCATTGATGAAGGCATACCTGCGGGCAAACGTGAGAGCTGCCGCTGCCTTCTGCGGATTGCTCATGTACGAATCAGGATCGAGAGGAACCTCGAACTCGGTCAGTTCCTCATGTCCGTCTCTGTGGTGAAGATAGCAGGATGCCTTTACGTTTCCGTTGACCTGCGTGGGCTTAATCGTCCAAGAGAATCCCCACCTTTCAAGAAACGGTTTCGCAGTCTCGACGACATCCTCGAGAGGTGCATAGGAATACCGAAGGGTCTTATCCTTGTTCTGCACCTTGCTTTTCTTTTCAACCGTAGGGCACTCGTGCTGGAAGCCGGCGAGAGCAGAGAAAAACTGATCCCGCGCCCACTCGGCCCGCAGCTCCCTCCGCATCGCGAGCAGTCGCTCCATGCTCTCGATGGGCAGGTTCTTGTCGATGGCCCGGGCGATGAGCGCCTGCGCGTCGACGACGGTCGGCACCTTCGGCTCCTCGGCCAGCGCGATAGGCGCTTCCTTCACCACGGCCGGCAACGTCGTCTTCCTCGGCCGGCCCCGCTGCTTAGCCATTCTTCTTTCCTTTCTTGGGTTTTTTGATATCCACAGGAATCATCTCATGTGGACTGAGTGCGGTATCATAATATTCATCAGCACGATAAATCTTCCCTGTTGATTTTTCCTTATAATATTTTGCTACTGGAAGCTCCTTCTCCCCGACTAGTTTACACCATGTAGCGTGATGTTCTCTGGTAGCTCCCCCCGGAATATATCCATCACCATTAGGCATTCGCCCTCTCCTTCCTCTCGACGCGGCGGCAATAATCTTGCAGCCTTATCGCCTGTTGCAACGTGAGCAGGTGCGAGCGGGTGTACCATCCGTACCCGCGTATCACAACCTGCCACCCTTCACGCTTCCGGCCCATGATGTAAACACTCACTTCATGCCTCCTCCTACTCGTTATCCGTTTCGATGCGATACTGCTTGAAGTGCGCCTCGTTGCAGAAGTTCAGGTAGACAGGATAGCCGTCGTCCGTCTTCAGCACGCCCATGATGCCGTGCTCCAACACCGCGCCGCAGTACGCGCACCTCATCTCCTCCGGTGGCGGCGAGTGAGGAGAGGCGTGCATCCGCTGGCTCGCGGTGCGGTAGTCGTCATATTCGCGGTCACTCATTTTCTTATTCCGGATTTTTCGGCCAAGCATAGAGGATGGGCGCACCCGCCGCACCCCATAGTCGGGAATATTCTGCCATGGCACTTTCACATTCGGCACTCCGCTTCCCGTTCCAGTCATCGCGGATCATTCCAAGAAGTGTTTTGTAAGTCTGCCTGAACCATTCGTTTGTTGTCATTTTCTCATTCCTCCTGCTTGCAGACTACCATAGCGGAGGACCGATAGCAAGAAGATTTTTTATCTTTTGCTAAAATTGTTGTGGTACAGTGTCGAGATTGGGTAACGGGCGTTAGGATGCCACAAACCGGCCTACCGACAGAAGTGTATGATTAAGTAGACAAAAGCCGCTTGCCGCACGACGATTGGCAAGGCTAAACGGACAAGCATGCATTAGGAAAACGGCCGAAAGCCCGCCACAGGCCAGCCAGACGCGGCAGGCGGCTTTCTAGGCCTCCGGCTCAGCTCGCAACCTCCCCTTTACGGCATCGGCGGGATCATACTCCCCACGGCGAGCAGGACGGCGAAAAACAGCGCCAGCCCGGCGCTTACCCCCGTGGTAATCTGCCAGAACAGAATCGTGCGCGAATCGGCGTCGAGTTTCGCCTGCAACTCCGCCTCGTAGGCGAGGTGCGGCTTCACCGCTTCCTCAGCAGCTTCAAGTGCCGTCGCCGCTAGTTCCTCCTGTACCTGTCTTTCCAGATCGGCCCAGCTTGATTCGTCGAAGCAGATCGGCCATCCGTTTTCTTCCCCGCTCGATTGCTGCGAGAACACCGGGGTCGTGAGCAGGATCAACAGGAGGATTATCACCCGCACCATTCATCGCCTTCTTTCTTCGCCACAACCACACGCCACCAAGCGCAATCATCGCGCCGATGGCGAGGATGATGAGCACAGACCACCACTTCACTTTTTACCTTTCTTGACGGAGCCGTCGAACTTCTTAGCAACAAGATTCGCCGTCCCATATCCGAATACGTTAGCAGTCATCGCCCCTACCCATAACCCGAACACCGTGTCGTTCATCTTCCCGAAGCCCAGCATGAGAACCCCTGCTACCAGCACGCTTCCGAGTGCGGCAACTCCCATCCACCATTTCCGAAGACCAGTTTCAACTATCGCCATATCACACCCTCCTCTCGTAGTGAAAGGCATCCCATCCGATGCCCGTTGAAGGATCGAGCGGTGCCCACGACCCTCCCCATTCAAGGCCATTCGCCATTCCTATTTTACCGAGCGACTTGTAGTCAACGAAACAAGTAGCGACGTGCCAGATAGGGTCGCCATACTTATTCAGCAGCACCACATCAAAGGCGTCGCCTTCCTGGTGCTTCGACTTCGAGTTAACCCCGTCGCACTTCGTGATAACCAGGTTCGCGTCCTGCGCTATCGGCTTCAGCCCCGCTATCTTCCGTAGCAGGTTCACCACTTCCAGCGTGGCCCGTCCCTGCGCGAAGTAGGCTACCTGTATCTCGCGCGTGCGCAACGTGGAAGTAACGGCCACGTTCAGCCCGGCATCATGCGCTTCAAGCAGGAAGTGGCGGGCAAGGCGCTCGGTTTCATCGTTCAGGTCCTCGATCAGTCTACTCATCTAGCGGAGGCAGGATTCGAACCTGCGACACTCCGGACCATGAATCCGGCGAGCTGACCACTGCTCCACTCCGCGTCGACTCATACGCCGCCGTTGAATATCTTCTTGTGTACGGCGTCGAGTTTTTCGGCCATCGATTCCTGCCGTTCCAACAGCACGCGAAGATCACCGCGAATATCCCCGAACTCCTTGCGTAGTTCAGCTCTATCCCGCCGACTCTCATCGCAGAACTGCTTGCCATCCTCGCAGGCAACTTCGGCAGCCCTGACCCGCCATTCTAATGCCACGTAACTCTCCCTCGCTTTCGCTGCATTCGCCCTCGCTATCTGGCCCAAGATTATACCACCCGCCGCAATACCGATACTGATGAGCATCGTGATGACTGTACCGACCGGCAGACTACCCATTTTACCTCCTATCCCTATGATGTATAGAAAAACATGTAACCACTCGCAGATGCAAGAATCGCAGTTGTATAAAGAACGAATGTTCTCGATGAAGTTAATCTAACCCATCCGGTACCATCGCATGTGATACCAACAACTTGTTGCCGAGCTACAACCGGCCCTACCGCTGGCGTAGGAGTATCATCTGTGAAAGCAACTAACGCCCTACTTACCGCAGCGCTAGAATGCAATATCCTGATATAAATGCACATCGTTCCGACCGGCACTTCCCCACTAACATCTATCGTATAATATGCCGTTGCACTCGGCGTAGATTCGATAGCGAGATCAGCATAGTGTTCATGCATGGTTCCGAGGCTCGGCTCTCCCGCTACCGGTGCTTGCCAACTATTCATCTCATTATCCTATCTGTGTGTCGATACCAGCATCGTAGAAATTATGCTGGTTCTCATTTGACAAACCGGTATCGTCGCCATTGTTATAGGCACGATTCCCGCTGACGATGTTCCGGTATCCAGCCGCGATCGTTATGCCGGTCGACTTGCAGCCGGTCACTTGGTTGTTCTGGATGAGCGCGTGGCTGTTGGCCACGATTACCCCGTCAGCACACTCTTCTATCGAGGAGTTGACGAGTTGGCAACCGGAGTCGGTGGCGTCGAATTCGTAAAGACTTATATCATCTACATAAATGTATTCTCCTGATCCGCAATAAGAACCGGTAGGGACGAGACCTAAATAAATACCAGTGGCATCGTCGCCAACATTAATCATCGTTCTTATTCTTTGCCATTGATTATAAATTGGTTTTGCATAAGTTGTAGCTATTACATAGGACATCGCCGAAGCATAGTATGAAAAATATATTTGCAGCACATCAACATCCATGTCTTGCCCGCTCGGCCACCAAACCATCATGTCCAATAGATATGATTTTCCGGGAGATAGACCATGCATGTCATCCAAATCTACATTGTCTTGGAACCAAACATATGGGAACAAGTCCTGAGCCGTAAATTTATATGCATACGTTCCTGAATATGCCGCAGATGATGTTCTGGCCCATGCACAAGAGCCACTATATGGGACTGACTCATTGTTGAGCATTGGTTCATCGGTAGTCTCACAATCCCCATTACTTATTTTATTCGTCGTCAGCGACGGCCACATCTCGCACCCGATTGCACAACTCATGATTGCCAGCGAAGATGCGATGATTGTTGCCCCCGCGATGACCTTTAGACCAGTTCCGGCGCACCCGTCGATATTCACACCTCCACCTACCTCCCCGTTCGTCCCGCCCTGAATATAGATTCCATCGTCGTATCCTCCGATGATACCTACGTTGGCAATCAGAAAGTCCTCAACGTTTTCAAAATGCACCAGGTCAGTAGCGTTCGTGTCGCCGGCGTCCCGGGTGATCTTCCCGCCGCCGACGATCGCGATTGCGGACATCGCCGTCGTCGCTGTACCTAATGCCTCTATCGCATTGAAGTTCCCGTTTTTCTTTATTGACGATCCGCTATCGAGTTCAATCGCGATGTTCGATTCGAGGCTCACTGTCGCCGTCGTATTGAATATCGACCCGACGCCTACTATCGTTCCGCCACCTCTCCCGCTGACAAACTGGATTGCATCGTTCCATTCCGATTGATCGCTGGTCCCATCGCAGAATATATCTGCCGGAAGACTACATCCGGCTGTCGCAATAACAAATCTATTATTCCCGCCCCAGTTAGGCGCTCCAAGCTCTCCCGGCCCCGTCCCGCCGCTGCCCGCAGCGTAGACTTCGCGCACCGTGGCACCCGTCGATACCGTCCAGTCCCCGGGGTTCTCCAGCATGTACAGCGTGGTGTCCGCAGTATCAGGCGTGATGTTATGCTCGAAGGACTGCACCGTCACCATGCCGCTGAAACCGAGGTCGGTCAAGTTCACCCACACCGGCGCCCCCGGTTGCATGAAGGCAAGGAACGGCAGGTTACCCATGGAGAAAACGTGCTTCGGGTCTTTCCCGTTCAGCAGGTGCCACTGCAAGATGTTATCGAGCTGCGTGTTCCCGCAGATCATCTCCGAGGAGATAACTAAATCCGTCTGCCCATACATCGAAATGCTCGACGCATTCGATGCAACTCCGATCCTCCCCCAGTTCAGATCATCGCCTTCCCATGACCCCCCAGTACCGGTCGGTAATGCGAGATGATAGTTGCTACCAGTACCGCCAACCTGCATGTTATTAACTATTGGGTTATTCCCAAGATTTCGCCTGATGATTCCCCTTCCCGTGATCTTCATCCCCATGACGTACACGTTGATAATCAACGAGTTCTGGAATACGAGACTCCCGCTTGTAGCATTCTCTTCAAGAACAGTTCCAACGGTTGTCAGTGATGAAGAGTTCCAATGTGGAGAAGAAAGCGCAGTCCGCGTTTTTACATTCAGCGCAAGCGAACTGGCTTTCAGCAATTCCCCAAGCATCGTAGTGTATTCAACCGTGCGCGGTTCCACCGGTGTCCCAAGATAAAACTCACCCGATCCTACTATCTCCCATAAGTCATTCGGATAGCTCGCGTTTACGCCGATCTGCTTTATCTTCGACAGGTCCCACAGTATCAGACCATCGCGGCTGAAGTCGTTCACCCCGCGCACCTTCACGTTGTTTCCGATAAGCGCCGCGATCTCTTTCGTCAAATCGACGTTGTAGCTCTCCGTCGTCAGCACGTATTCTGCTGACGGCTCCGACCACCCCGCTGTCAACCGCGACTCGAATACATACTTCCCGTCGTGCCTGAATCCCGCATACTGCGCCAACGTCGCCGTCGCTATCTCGCGCAGTATGTCCTGGTACGATGCCCCTTCCCTGAACACAGTGTACGGCACCGTCATGTCAACAGCGCCGTTCGTTACTATGTCAGCCGACAGCATGCTCGCGTGTTCCTGCAACAGAATATGAAGCAGTGAGTTGCCAGCATCAGCCGCATCTATGAGCTTCTTGTTTTCGTAGAAGTAGTCCTTGTCGAACTTCTTCCGCATGAAAGCGTAAGCATCGTCGAATATGTTTACCGTGGCGTTCCCGGCGTGCCCGATCCTGTCCTCGACAAACCCATTCTGCGACACCCGCCCGCTGAATATCGTTACGCTCTCGGCACCAACCGACAGCGTTATCTTCATCAACTGGTTAGGATTGAGAACCCCGTAGTATGGCCCCGTGGCATTTATATCCGTGAACCGTTTATCGAGGTTGTCCAGCTCTATGAATGCTTCATTCGCGCCAGGTTCTCCCGATACATTCGTCACTGACCCGTTGATGCGGATAGACTTCACGTAGTCAGAGATGCACGTCCAGCCCGACGGATCGGTCGGTCCCCACAGATACGTGTTGACGTTCTTTAGCGATATGCCGGTCGACGTGAACCATTCATACGATTCGAGTTCCGTTACCGTGGTTGACGCAAGTGAAATGTTGAAAGCCATATCATGATCTCATAGCTACAAGACCCTGACGCACCAACTGCGCCGCCGTCCTGCCGTCCAGATATCGTGCGTTCGGTGCTACAATCGTGATACCTCCTATCCCCGCCGCCGATCTCCCACCTCGCCGCGAATAAGGATTGAGCGGCACCACGGCCTCCGGCCCACGTTCCCCGAGGAGCGCCAGCGTCGGCTCCGTCACCACGCCGCCAGTAGCGAACTTCCGAGGCGCATTCGGATTCGGTATCCCTTGCGTGTTTGTACCAGCACCGAAGGCAGCCCCGCCGACTATCGATAGCCCGCCCGCCGCGATCAGCGCGAGCCCGAGCGCAGGATTCGCTACGATAACTTCGAGCCCCTTCTGGATCATGAGCGGACCGAGTGTACGAAGTATTGAGGAGATGAGCTGCGCCATGGAATCGCTTAAACTCTGCGCCCCTATCACGGCCTGCCCGAACGCCTCCGCTACCCCTACAAGCGCATCCTGCAATAGCGACAATCCGAGGTTATCGAATGAATCTGCAAGTTCCTCGTTCTTCTCAATCATGACCATCGTATTTCCGATATACGTCTGTTGCAGATTGTTTATCCTTGCCAGCTCTTCCCCCTCTACGGCAAGTTGAGCGGCGAGTTCAATATCAATCGCTTGAAATGGCGCAGTAGCCGTTCGCCCTATTTTAGGAGCGAATGTCGTGGCCCCTGCTGCCGCACCCTTTCCTGTCGGCGCTTTCCACATACGGTCTATCGTGTCCATATATTCTTGCGCCGTTTCCAGCCGCAAGATTTGCAACCCAAGATTCTCTTTTAGATATTCGTTCATCAGCTTTTCGGCATCTGATATTTTCACCGTTACATCGGCTGTGGTCTTTGCTTTATCTGCCTGCTCCCTGAGTATCTGAGGAATCTCGCGCATGAGAATAGCAGATTCTTCGAGTGTCGTTTTATTCTGCGCCAACCGCTCTTGAAGTATTTCTACTCTCTGCTGTGCTTTTAATATCGCTTCCGATGCTCCTGGGAGGCCAAGACTTTTCATGGCTGTATTGACAGACTCCTGAGCATCTGCCAAATCTCTCTCGATATATACCTGAGCTGAAACGGCCCTCCTATATCGCTCTTGCGCCATAGTGAGCGTAGACATCATAGCAGCATGATCTTGAAGTTTCTTTGTAGCATCCGATTTATATTTGTCTACAAGCTTTCCAAGCTCTGTATTGAAATTCTTCATCTCCCGTGTCGCAGCGCCAACCGGGTCTAACATGCTTATAAATGCTTCGCGAATAGGCCCGAGCAGAGTAGCTACTATCTCCCCCTGTTGAGCTTTCAAATTCAACATGGCTTCGTTCCATGCCGCTAATGATCCTGCCGCCTTCTGCGATTCCGGATGAAGTTTGGCGTATGCCTTTTCCATGTCACCGACGGCATTAGCAACCCGCATGAATAAGGCCACGAGCCCACCTGCCGCCATGAGACTCGACATCATTCGGGAGAAGTCTCTTATCGGCTGGATGGCCGATTTGATTTTACTTGTAAATCCGCTAACGCCTTCCGCTGTCTTCTGCCCGATATCACGAGTCTGCTGGAGCGTGCTGTTGACCTGCTTCAGATTCGATGAGAGTTCATCTTTTAGCTGTAATACTATTTGATACGTGTCGCGCTCGCCCATCGCTCTTCACCTTATCCAGTTGTCTCGATACGTTGTACCGCACACGGTGCTGTACCAGCGTGAGAATGGACATCAGATGCGGGTCCTCTTCCCAGCACCTCATATACTCGATGGGACTGATTGCGAAACTCGCTTGGTCGCCGACAGAGATAGAGAAGAAAACTTCCAGATACCATCCCCAGCGTTGCAACCCAACCCATTTCATCGACCCCTTTCTGAAGACCGGCGACTTCTGCTCCGTGAAGTTCGCATCTACCGCCGCCTCAATCTCCTTCCTATCCCGGTCGGTTAGGTAGGGTTTGCAGCATCACCGCCTTCAAGCATCTTTGAGAAGTCATCGATAGCCGCGATGACCTTTTCCAAAATGCGGGGGTCGGCTTCATCGAGAGAATCCCATAGCGCCTTGTTCCACTCAGGCACCACACCTCCTGATCGGATGTCCGTGGAAGCGAAACCGTGCGCCAGTTTCAAGTCTCTAATCTTGATCTCCCGGTCCGCCGACCCCTCGCTTCTCGTCTGGACTGTAGTAGCCTTCCCCTTCATATCCACGTCGCCGATGTTGAACCCCGACATCAGCACTTCGCGAATCTGCGCTTTCGCATACGGGCCAAGTATCTTGATGACTACATGCGCGGGCTGGTCGAAGAACTCATCCAGTACCACTTTCCTCGTGTCAGCCTTCTTGACCCCATCAACAACCATACACTCCTCCTATGCCGTCGCTGAATATGCAGTCGAGAAATCGTTCCTGATCGTAATCATCGCCGACACTATGTTCTCTGCCTTGAACGGAAGCTCGATGGTCATCACGTCCGGATCGTAGCTCGGCGTGTCCCCCGTGTACCGCACACTGCGTAACGAAATCGTGAAAGCGTGTAGCGTAGTCGGCAGCGTAGGAACAGGTTCGGCATGCGCCGCAGATAGCGTGATGGCTCTCTTTGTGCCAGCGGCGAAGTTGTTTATCTCTCCCCACGTATTGTCGTTGTAGATCGCTGTGATCCTGCCCGTAACGTTCGAGTCTCCTTCACTCATGGCAACCGGCGTCGCGCTTCCGTGGATACGATGGTCAGCCATGATGCCGTTGTCGATGGTGATCTCAAAGTCCCGCGCTTCCTCGAACAGAGCCGCCGTGAGAACCGATGCCCCGATGGACAACGTGGCTGTCCCTTGCGCCGAGTTGAGAAGGAATGGGCCGAAGTTGGTATATGATGCCGACACCGAATCGGCAGCACTCATCGTCATCCCGATCCCTTCTACCGCGAGCGTCAGCACGTTATCAATCCCGCCTGCAATCGTTAGCCTGCTGATCTTCGCGCCCATGACCTTGATCTCTTTTGGCGTTGAGGTATTGTCTGCCACCCCCGCTGCATGACAGAGAATCGTGGCATACGGCAACTCTTCCGTCAGCTTGAAGTAGTGATCCCAGCAAACCGACGTGACCGACGCAAGAGAATAGTCGCCCATTCCAGCCGCGAGGATGCGCCCGATGTTCGGTGTAACCTCGACCGTGAACGAGAAGGGAACCTGCTTCGTCCCGAGGTACGGAAGCCCGCTAAACCTCGTGCCAAGTCTCCTCCCCGAATCAATAGTGGCGAACTCCTCCAGGAAGCCGCCGACCTCCGTTGGCTGGAAATACGTATAGACTGTCGCGGCAGCGGCCATCGAGGCTTGGATACCCAATCCAACCCACATGTTCCTGCCGGGATTTGTGTCACCTGCCATAGCGGTGCCTCCTATAGTGCGGCCTGATCTTGAACGTCAAACCGCATCGTGTTCGTCACCATTCCCCGAACCGTGTCTCTTTCAATCGCAGCTCCTACGAAATGATGCTTCGTCCCCATGTCGGCATCACCGTAGATAGCTGCAATCACTTTCTCCGCATCTTCCCCGATAGTGCGCTCCAACCGCTTGTCGGTTCCTACATCGTACATGAGCGCAATCTCGATCCCCCATACAAGCCTGATCTGCCCGCTCCCGATAGCGCCGCGAAGCATCTGATCCCCAGGTACTTCCACGATCCGCATCGTGCAGCGCTTCCCCTGCGGCACCGTGTCCACTTCCATCAACGGGAACCCCTTCTTGTTGAGTATCGTTTCGATGGTGTTCCACGTCGACTTGATGCCCATATCATCTCCTCAGCGCGGCTCTGAACGATAGACTCGAATCCGGCCACTGGTCCTCATCGCTATCGTAGTTGAACTTCACCATGTTCATCTTGTTAGTGTAGTCCTCCACGTAGATGTTTGCCCGCTGCCACCACAAGTCATCAGGAGACTTCGAGAGGTTCCTACAAATCTTTACCAGCGTCCACGCGAGGTGCACCGGCCGCAAGTCCTCAGAGTTCATGATCAGCGCAGGCCGGTATCCCTTCGTCTGCACCATCGCCATCACGTCTTCCCATGCCCGGTCAATCTCGCGTTGGAACGTGCGCCTTGCGATGAACCGAGAAGTAGCCGTCAGCGCCGAGCCGAACGTGGTATCGACCGTGATGGTACCCGTCGACCGCGTATTGCCAGATATCCTCTGCTTCTGCCCCTTGCACGCACCATCGGTAATCTCCAGCGTCCCACCTTGGAAGTGGTTGTCCTGATACTCTTTCAGCGCAACCGCTACCAGCGTCACCGTGGTTCCCGAATCGGCTATGCCGGCCTCCATGTACTTCGTGTCTTGCAACTGCGCACATTCCGCTATCAGGTCTTCGTCAGTCACCGCAGGATAAAGCGGATTGAGAACCACGTCGAACATATCGCGGAAATACTTGTACTCACTACCGATTGTGAGCTTCCATACCGCGACACAGTTTTCAACCAACTCATCGAGAATGGTAGCACCAGGAACATACGAACACGTTCCCGTCCCCGATATCGTAGCGGTGGCAAGAGACACGTCCGTCGATCCATCTACGATGATGGATACTTTAGCGGAGGTAGGGACCACCTGCACAGTATGGTCCCATACCTCCAGCTCAAGTTGATCCGTCGTGGATGCCTTGACCAGCTGCTGCTTCATCGCAGCTTCCTCATGCCTGCGTGGTCAGACCCATCCGCAGCCACGCCCTGATAGTTCCTGTGGTCCCGATACCGCATTTGTTATACAGTCTCAGGTACCTTCGGCACTTCACGATACCAATCGCCATATCGCTGAAAGCCTCCGCCGTAACAGCATAGGACGCATCCGCCGGGAACTTCACGAACAGAATGTCGGAGAAGGTGCTCCCGTCTGCGGCATCCTGGACAAAGAGCCCGGGGATGTAAATCCTATCCAGCGTAATCGGCGTCGAGTTCGCTGATGGAGCCGAAACCGAGGCCGTCGCTTCGAACATGATAGCCAGCGGCCGGTTCGGGAACTCCTGCGCCTTGCCAAGGTCTACGATATCAGATTCGGAGCTGACCGTGCTTTCAAGCGTAGGCCCTCTCGTCCAGCTCGTACCTGACCCATCCCAGAACACAAGGTCCTGGTCGCGGACTGCCCGCATCGTCCCGTCGTATAAAGTCGCCATCTCTGATCTCCTTCCTCAGCACATCTTCGCATCAGCGATGAGCGCATTATCGACGATGATGGGAATGCCGTCGTAGAACCCAGCATACGGGGTGTAATCAGTTACCCCAGGCGGATAACTCTGCTTACCCTCGATCATCTTGCTGATGCATCCCCATCCCCTCCATGTGGTGACGAACAGGTCCGGCTTCTGCTCCATGCCCGCGTACAGGTTCGTGAAGTCAATCGTTGCGAGAGAACTTGCCGGCCCGCTGATCCGTCCCACTGCGAGCTGATGATACTGCGCGACACCGAATGCAGCGTTGAAGAACGTGCGGTAAAGCTCGTTCAGGCTCGCGGACGAACCCGTGTTGTCCGTGTCCACAATCGCGCCGTAGTCGTTCGCTTCGATAAGCTTCCCGCTCGGCCCCACGTTGTAGATGCCCATGAACTTGCCCGGCCCGAACTTGAACGCATACACCGAGTCGCCAGTAGAACCAGTCGAGCACTGAATATAGGTGCTCACCACTGACACGACTCTGGCGCACATCCCGTCAAACCCATCGGACGCTGCCGTGGTGCAGACGGACGTGCCACCGTAGAAGAACTGCTGACTTAGACTATGACCCAGCGCTTCGAGATAGCTCCAAGCTTCCTCTGACCTAAGCGCCGTGGGTCCCCTGGGATCGCGATCTGCCCTGATCTTGTCGACTTCGCTGCACCCCGACAGAAGGAATACGCCTTCCGAATGAGGTGTGCGCTCACTCTTCGAT
Source organism: Candidatus Omnitrophota bacterium (assembly GCA_028716565.1). NCBI lineage: Bacteria > Pseudomonadati > Candidatus Omnitrophota > Candidatus Omnitrophota bacterium. The sequence continues at coordinate 28,059 of JAQUPL010000010.1, read as the reverse complement.
GCAGCCACATATGCGCCGAGTCTCCTCCACGCAACAGTGGGCCGCCCGACAATCCGAGTGAACGGCTCCACCCATCCAGTAATCTGCCGCATCGGAATGCGCGCAAACGTAGGACTGCCGCCACCCTGAGTGAGAGCGTCAACAAGGATAGGCTGATCGCCGCCAAGCCGACGTGCAATATCCGCTAACGTCAGCCCGGTTGCATATATCGCCATTCCTTGCTCCTCTCAAGAGGCTAATGTTTCGGGGACATCGGATGGTTGAAGATGCTTTTCATCGAGGCCAACCCTTCCCCGCCCGCAGGAGGCGTCCCGTCTCCTTTGCGCGGTTCAGTCTTCTTGATGAGAGCGGTTTTGGCTTTGCGGAGCCAAGTGATCTTGTCATAATCGTCGATGTTCGGAATCAGAGTCTTGTCGAAGTCTTCCGGCAAGTCCTTCATCTCCGCTTCCAGCATCTCTTTCATGACAGCATCCAGCTTGCTTAGCTGCGCCTTCATCGTCTCGTTTTCCCTGACGGCGGCATCATACAAATCCTTGTACTTCCCCTGCTCCTTAAGAAGCTCCTCTTGCCGCTTCTTTTCTTTGCCCTTCCTCTCCTCTTCGATTCTTTTGAAGTTTTCGAGGTCAGACTGGAGCTTGTCGAACTGTGCCCGAGGCACCATCTCTATTGCGCTGGCTTGCGCTGCTGTCGTCGACGTCGCGTCGGCTTGACCGGATACCGTGCCCTGGCTTGCGGCGGCTGAAGAAGCGGTCCCCTCCTCCTGCTCTTTCTTTGCTTCACTCATATTAGAAGTATCACCCTCCTATGCAAACAGATTCAAGTACCGAAACATTATCCCGGCTCCAGCGTGCAGCGGCACCGCCAGCCGCACACCGTCGCCCCCAATCCAGGAAGCCCCAGCGCTTCCCATTCCTCCCACGTCTTTACCTGCCCGTCACGTTCCGCGCAATCATCGCACCGGTCCGCATCCTTCACGGTTACCCAAGTCCACCGATTAATTCCCTTCCATTCCTCGTGTACCTGCTCTACCGATACATAGTCCACCATCTCGCCGGCTATGTTCCCGAAGCTCCCCATGATGCCTTCGAATAGCGTCCCGCCCAGCGACAACTCCTTTAGCAGCTTCGCGATTATCTCATCCTCACTCATGCCAGCCGCAGCCCAGTCCTTGATAAGCTGCTTGATGCGCTCGGTCCATCCGTCCCCCGTCGTCGATAGTTTGAGGATGATGCGCTCGGCGAACTTATCTATATCGGCCATCAGTCGTACCCGTACTGCTTCATCTGCCGTGTCTTCAGTTTGACGTACCGGTCAGCCGCCTGAACTATCTGCTTCTTAGCCTTCCGCGTTATTCCCATGAACCAATAGCCCATCTGTTGCAGTTTTATTCCTATCTGTTTCCGCTTGGCATTCAACTCGATAACAACCGTATCAGGAGGATGAAAGGTCCGAAGCCATGCCGCCATGCTTCGCCGCGCAAGGTATGGACTCTCGAAATGCGCACCTTTCAGCGGCGTCGTGTAGCCTTTGATGATCTGCTTTTCTAATCTGGTATAGTCGCTGTTCTGTTTCTGCGGCGATCCGTCCGGCTGCTCCTCGCGGTCGATCATCGCGATAATCTCTTTCACCACGTACCCGCCGCAGGTTTTGAGGAAGGTCTGCCGGTCGTCAAACTTCGGTATCTTGATGCTCAGCTTGTCCCAGTCGAGCGGCATATTCTTTACCTGCTTTCTTCGCCTCTGGAATCAAACTCTTTACTATCTTCGATCCCATCTTTACGAACAGTAGTTTCAAGTATTGATCGGGTGACGCCATCACGGCATCCGGCTTGAACTCTCTCAAGAACGCCGTCTCGGCCTCGCCCTTCGCTTTGTCAAAGTTAGCATCCCGCTTCTTGGCAAACTGCTTCGCCGCTTCCTTATTTGCCACGCTTCTTTCCCTTGCGCTTCTTCCTGCCACACGGCATATCACGCCTCCTCTTTCTTCTGGAACGGGATCACCGCTTCCTCTTTCTCCCCGCCGAAGATGGTTTCAAGCACAGACCTTCCCGGCTTCACCTGCGCGTTTTCATCCTTCACCTGCTGCAACTGCTCCATGGCATCATCGCGCGAAAGCTCCGGGTCTTCCTTCATCAAGTAATCTATCTGGTTGCGAATGCCGAACTTGAACTCGAACTCCCACCGCGACTGCTCCTCGGCCATCGTCGGCGGATACTCAATCTCCCCCGGGTTCCACTTCAACTCTACAGTCTCCGGTATCGCCTCCCCGCTGCTCATGTTATTCATCAACCGAATAAGGTCGAATAGTTCCTTCTCCGTCTTCCATGCCACCTGCTTGTCGAACGCTCGAATCTCCTCCAGCGCCCTGTTCGCCACCCGCAACGAATACCCCGATGCGATGTCGCCAGTGATAGTGAAGTTCTCATTCGAGATACCGTAGTTGTTTGCGATGGCTGAAATCTTTCCCCTGATAACCTGGTCGATTGCCGCGAGCTGCGTGTTCAAGTCCAGCGTCGCCGCCGTGGACCCCTGCGGCAGCACGAACGGATAGAGCGGATCGGATATAGCCGACAGTACCGCAGGCCCCACCTGCCCCGAGAACACAACCTGCTTGAAGCTCTGCGTCTTTACCAGATAGTTCATATAGGTATTCAAGACGCCGATGATGTAGTTCGACCGCACAGCATCATAGTTCCAGTTCAAGTCCCAGAACCCCAGCACCGGCGCTGTCCCGAAGTACGGCACCACCGGGATAACCCCATAGGGATTCGTCGTATCCAGATCATCCGAGAACGGGTTTTCTATCTCTTTCCCCGTCGAATCCAAGTATCGAATCTGATCCTCGGTGTACCATACCCAACATTCTATCTGCTGCCCCTTCTTGTCTTTCCCGTTCACCCGATATCCGAACCCGTCCATCTTCAACGGGTCTTCCTGATTCAACTCGATATGCGCGATGTCCGGCGTGATGATCTCCAGCCGCATCTCACCCGAGTCTTCCAGCACTCGCGGACGAAGAAACGTCACCCACGCCGCCTTCGATAGCCGCTGCGCCTCGGCCATCTTCCAGTCGAAATCCATCTGCGAAAGTATCTCGGTGTATCGTGGTACGTCTAACGGCTCTGACCCGGGCCCCTCAGTCGCATTGACAAGCTCCCGCTTCAACCCTTCCTTGTAAACCGTGCATATCTCTCGGATGATGCGCCTGAATATATTCTGGGACGTATCAAGCATGAGCCTGATACGATCCCAGGTTTCAGATACAAACTGCTTCGCCAGTTCCGCGCTTAGGAGGTCTTCCCAGTCGTTTCGGTAGATTCTGATCCGCTCGCCGAGGACGCTTCTGGTGTAGTCTCCGTCAGCGATTGCTGTGATTTGGTCGCCCACTGCCATCGCTTTTCTTTCTCCTCCCATAAAGCGTCATCACGCAGATACGCAATCCTACTCCTCTCCTCTTCCAGATTCAACACACCCGGCATCTTGCTTTGAGCAAAGGCGTTATTGCACATCTGGATATATCTCGGCATATCGCGCGCCTCATCCTCGAATACTACGAACTCCACCTGATTGTTAGGATACTCAAACGTGAAGGTACCATAGTGCAGCAGGTACCGTTCGCAAATATCTATCTTGTCCTTGTTGCTTATATACTTGTCCCGGATGATATCACCGCCGGTCTGCGCCACTTCCTCCTTCGTTACACTCGGCACCTCATACAGCCCGCCTTCGTCGCCTACTCTGAAAACGTCCGCCAGCGACAAGCGCCACACATTAAAGAAGGTCTGTTTGTAATAACTCTGGAACGTGTCTGACGGGCACCCGTTCCTGTACGTCACCTTAGCATGGCGCACGTACTTCATCTTCGTAGGTTCACTCAGCAACCATTTCCCATCTACCTTGGAATATGATCGGAACCTATCCTGCTCTCCGGGGAACCCGAAGTCGCACCCGCACAAGAACAGCGGATTGTACCCCATAAGCGCCGCCATGGTGATCTGGCACGACACCGCGCATCCGTAGACATACAGCGTCGTCGGGATCATCGGATACGCGAGCGGCTGAATCTCGGTATAGAACGGATAGTTGTGTACCGTGATCCTGAAATACAACTTCGCCCCGCGCCATACCTGTAGTATCTCCGGGTCCACACCAGGATGCGTGATAATCCGGCAGTTCCTTCCCTCCCATTCCTCCAACGGCAGCAGCTCATCACTTTCCGTCTTCACGTCCACGATAGCGATATTGAAGTTGTCTTTCCCGAGAGCCGCCATCGTGATCGCCTGCGAGGACGAACAAAACAGCCCGCCCTTCCATCCCCTGATAAGGTCGTGGCACTTGTCGAGCGTAGGCCCCGAACCGATGATGAGCGCCGGTCCCATTCCACTATTCGGCGTCAGGTTCTTCCCCCGCCCCGTGGCGAAGTCGTGAAGGATAAGTGGATGGTTGTAGAAGCTGTTGATGATCTCCCGCTTCAACGCACCCTGAGCATACCGCTGGTTCGATTCTCCGATCCTCGCCTGCACGTCCTTCTCGGCAACCATGACAGTAGTCTCAGGGTCTTCCTTGTCAGCCCTGATCTGGTTCGCCTTCAACTTGTCAATCACCGCCTCTCGCTGCTTGATGAAGTCCAGCGCGAAGAAGTCGACGCCTTGATAGTTCGGATTCGCATAGTGCTGCGGATCAGCGTCCCTCAGATGTGGATCACTCATACCTTCAAGCCACCTTTCTTGTAGACTGCATACGGATTCAGATTGTCCGTCAATATCCGATCATAGAAAACCATCTCTGCAAACCGCAACTGGTCCGCCGTATTGATGTCCAGCGTTTGCCAATATTCGAGAAGATAAGGAATGAAGTACACGTCACCTTCTTTCTCTATCTGCTCCTCGTACAGCGCCCGCGTCGATACGTGAATGCTTCCGTCCACCTTCAGGTTATCGTTTTCCGTGGCCGGCAGCGGTATCGCATAATCGTCGTTCATCATCTTGAACCGGAAGTCCTCGTGAATCTTCGCCATCGCCTGACATATCTTATTCTCCCGGTCCGGGCTTGCGAACCATTTCGCCACCGCCCTGTCGATATCGAATACCTGCCGCAGCGGACTCGTGACCATGAGCCCCACGAATACATCCCGTGGCCCGGCTATCTTTCTGATCAACTCCAGCATCGGAACGTACCCCGGTGAATCGTCGTTCTCTGGCAGCTCGCGCTTGTACGTCTTCGCTCCAAGCTTCGACGCTACCTCCAGGATGCGTTCGCTGTCGCTCGACACCCATACCTCGTCCAACGCGTGAGAGCAGAGCGCCTGAATGATGGTCCACGCCACGAGCGGCCGCCCCGCGAACATCCGCATGTTCTTGTCCGGCAGCCGCGTGCTTCCTCCCCGCGCCGGGATGATGCACACTATCTTCGGCTTGTAGTGATCCGGTGGCACGTTGAAATCCCCATAGTCAGTCTTCATACCCTCCCCTCCATCGGAAGTGCTATCTTCTTCGCCTGCCGCAAGAGCTTGCAAGGCTTCTGCCGCTTTATCAACTGCTCCTGCTCGGCTATCTTGTTGATGAACACAATACAGCAGCGAAGTAATATCGTGATGTCAGTCAGCAGTATTTCCTTCTTCAAGTCATACATCGAGTAGCCTTCGCACGATGATAAATGTACCCACCGGTTCTCTATCTCGTCGATGCTCTCGATGGCATTATTTACCTCGGTCTGCTTCTTCGCGTGCGCGAGCGTCTTCTCGTAGTTGACTGGATAGTCGTTGATCATTCCTTAATCGATCCACCGGTAAGCCCGCCGATAAAGTACCTGTTAGCTATCAGGAATACAACCAGGTACGGCAGGAACGCCGCAACCCCTATCGCCATATCGTAGCCTACGTCCTTCACCGCATACACGTTGATCGCGCTCGCCATGAGGCCGACCAGGTACGTCTGCGTTTCCGGCACCCGCAGGTTGAGCATCGGCCAGATGAAGGACCCTATGCTCCCCATGCCTATCAGCACCACCGCTGTCCCCACTATCGGCCCGGCGAGTGGAAGTACGATCTGCCAGAATATCCGCCACTCCCCCGCGCCATCCATCCTCGCGCTTTCGTTCAAGCTCGCCGGTATCGACTTGAAGTAGTTCCTGAACAGGAACACCATCGTTGAGCCCATGCCCGGCAGGATCACCGCCGGCAACCCGATCATCCCAAGCTTCCCGAATATGACGAACTGCGGCACGAGCAGGATATAGCTGCTGACGAATATCGGCGTCATGAACGCCCAGAACAGCCACCGCGCCCACCTCGCCTTGTTGAACGCGAACACATACCCTGCCGCCCCGTTTATCAGCACCCCACCCACCACATGCACCGCCACTATCAACAGCGTGGTTACGACCCAGCGCGGCAGGTATTTCAGCGCAAGCAGCTTCTCATAGTTTATCAGCGAGAACTTGCGCGGGAATAACGAAGGAGGATCGCGTGCGAAAGACTTGTCCGGGCTGAGGCTGTTGCCAATCATCATGAGCGTCGGCACAAGCCACATGGAGAATAGCAGGATGAGAAGTATAGCGCGGAATACGTCTCCTACGCTTCTGCGCCCGCCCACTTTTCAATCCTCTGTTTGATGAATACCATGGTGCCGATGACTACAAGGAGGATCAAACCCTTCGCCGCCGCATACCCCGGTCGGTTCCAGATGAACGCCGTTTGAAACAAGTTGTACACCGGCGTGGCCGTCGAACCCTTCGGCCCGCCTTCGCCCGTCAAGACGTATATCGTTTCCCAACTTTGCATGGTGCCTACCAGAATCAGAAGCAGCATGAGGAGTATCGTCGGCATCATCAACGGACGCACTACAAGCCTTCGGTACTGTGATTCGCTTGCCCCGTCCACAATCGCCTGATCGTGCAACTCCAACGGTATCGACTTCATCGCCGCTGAACATAGGATGATGAAGGCACCGGGACCCGTGCTAAGCGATACCAGAATAAGCGACAGCCTCGCCGTCCACGGTTGCGTCAACCACGCCACCGATTGCAGACCCCACGAAACAAGGTATTGGTTTATCATCCCGTCACGTTTCAGCAGCCATCGCCATAACAGTGACACGATCAAACCAGTCGTGAGGCTGGGAAGATATGAAATGAATCTTCCTACCGATTGCGTCCTATTGCTGAACCTCGTAAGCATGGACGTCGAGCCATAGGTAAGAAGGATTGTTATCGGCATTAAAGGCACCACGAATATCAGGACGTTCACGAACGACTTCATGAACATCTTGTCCTTGAATGCCTCCGCGAAGTTCCCCAGCCCCACGAACTTTTCAAGCAGGTAATCGGACTCCAACAGAGCGAGCCGCCCCACCATGATCATCGGAGCGACGAACCCCAAGCAGAAGCTCAGGATCGCCGGCAACAGCATGAGCAGAGCGGCCCACGTCTTCACCTAGCGAGAACCTCGTTCGCAGACTCCTCCATCTGCTTCAACGCCGCCTCTGCGGTGATCTCCCCACGGAAGAACGCCTGCACAGGGTCCTTCCAGCCCGCCCGCGACTCTCCGCTGCGAGGCCCGAACGGATCGGTATCCATCAGGCCCGCAACCTTCGCGAGCGCCGCGATGGCAGCATAGCTCGGCTTCGCCGCCTTGCCAGTCTTCGGCTCCAGCCCGATGATGGTCGAGAACCCGCCGTTCATGATGCAGTTCTGGCCGACGTAATCCTTGCCAGCCGCAACAAGCGCCAGCTTCGCCACCATCTTGTTACGTGTCTCGTTCGCGCTGCGGTGCGACACAACGATGGCCTGATAGCCGAACGTCTCGACATGCGCCTTGCCGGGCCCGTGCGGGAACTCGACAAACGTCATGTTGAACTCTTTGTCGAGCTTGCCCTGCTTGACCTGCTCCGGGACCCAGTAGTCAGTATGCCCATTTTGCATGGCGCAGGAGAATACCTTGCCAGTCGTGAACAGTTCCACGCCCGAGTTCTCGTCCTGCTCCTCCGGGAACGGCTGCACGAGGCCCTCATCAACCAACTGCTTCATGTACTTGAAAGCCTTCACGTTGGCAGGCGAGTTGATCGCGCTCACTCCGTAGTTTTTCCCGTTGTAGAGCGAGCCACCGAAAGCGTAGAGCCACTGGTAGTTCCACCCGCTGAGACCATTCTTGATCATGATCATCGTGGCAGGAATACCAGCACCCTTCAGCTTCCGCGCGATGCGCAGAAACTCGTCCGTAGTCCACTTCGCCTGATCCGGCATCTTCTCGCCGATCTTCGCGAGCATATCCAGGTTCACCGCGAACCCGCCGGCAATCTGCGATTGCGGCAGAGCATACACGTTGCCGTTCCGGATGTACGGCCCGATGGACTCCGGCTTGTACTGCGCCAGTTCCGCTTTCGTGAGGTACTGCTTCATGTCCATGGCGTAGGCGTCGTGAAGGTACGGGTTCGCGTTCCCCGATGCCTCGATCCAGACATCCGGCGGCGTCCCTGCCGCGAGCAGCGTCTGGAACGTCAGCATCCCCTGCGTCACGTCCCGGAACTGAATCTGCACCTCAACCCCAGGATTCGCCTTCATGAACGCAGCCACGAGCTTCTGGTCCATGTTCTCGAATCCACCTACCGGCGTATGCTCCTCGTTGAGCCACATAGGACCGGTAGCCATCCAGATCAGCTTCATCGGCGCTGACCATGAAACCGTTGCCAGCACGAGTGCCAGCGTGATAAGAAGAATCCGCTTCAAAGATTCTCCCTCCCCCTAAAGTATTTTATCCCTCGCCAACGGCGAGTTTATTCTCACTGAGATTGGTGACTAAACGTATTCCCTGTTTCAATACCATAAAGGTAATTTCATTTGTGTTATATGGAAATCTGACCAATTTGCTGCTTCTCCATAGATGATTGAACGTGGTACAACTATCCGTATATCCTATTTCGAGTGGGAAACATATTCCACCGATTTCTATCGACCCATCGCCATCCTCTTTATTGTTTCTGACGCTTGCTTTGATATCGGGATGCGCACTATTTATGATATTCTCATTTGTCTCTTTATCTTTATCTGGTTCAGCGCAAGAATCAGTCCGACATGAGAAACTAATGCATTCGTCGTTATATAATAATGTTACCAGCATACCATAAACATATGCGTCAATTATATCATAATCATTATTGAAACCAAATGGTTGCGCAACATAATCCATTAACCATTTGGAATAATTACCATAAGAAATATCTTTCAGATAATACTTGGTATTTATATACGACTCACTATCATTCGATAAATAATTTTCTATCATTCTCTTTATTTCTTGTTGATATTCTGAATGGTGCGCCCGTCTTTTACCCTTCAAGCTTTTCTATCTCCTCGCCCAGTTGTACGTGGTGACGAGCGGCGGAGCCTCAGTCGTGCGCTCCTTGAACCCGTTGAACTCCCCGCCCATCCACGTACCGCCAAGCCATAAGCCCTCGAATTTCCCGCCGCGATGCACCCCGCCGTGCCAGATGCCGGAGTGGATGTCCCCGCCGCGCTTCTCCCCGTTCAGCACCGTGCAGTTCCAGAATTGTCCGTCGATAATAATGCCGTCCCGGAACAGCCCGCCCATCCACAGCGTCTTGTCGTCACCGCACCAGATGCCGTCATGAATCGTGCCGCCCCACCAGATGACGTATCCGTCCTTCGTCACCTCACACGCACCGCCCTCGCTGTCGCAGTTTTGTAGCCACTGCGGCCAGTCGTAGAACGGCGTGAGGTCGAAGTCCGGCCGGTTCGCTTCCTTCGTCCCGTGCAGCTTCTCCGGGAAGTTAGGATAAAATATCATGCCGCTATTCGTCGCTCGGAACAGCGGGAACTTCCCTGCGAGCAGTTCGCCGATAAACAACCGGTCCCCCGGCGGTTGTTTGATGATGCGTCGGAAAGTTTCCTCATCCCAGCCGAGCGCGTCCTTCTTTTGCTGGTCGCGCGGCGAGAGCGCAGCGATGCCTTCCCTTGTTTTTCGAGCCATCAGCCTTCTCCTTTGTAAGCGTAAGAATATGCCAAGAAGTTTATATATCAGATTCATTACATGCAGAGTATCATATATTTAGCATCTGTCAACATTTATTTTCTGCGCCGCACAACCTTGATAGCATCCTCAATCACCTTCAACCCTATCCTCAAATCAGCTCTGGATATGACAAGCGGAGGCGCAATCTTCACCGTCCCTCGCCCGGTATCGATAAGCAGCAGCCCCTTGTTTCTCGCCACCTCCACAACCTTCGCCGCGTTGACCATGTAGAACGAGAACGCAAACCCCTTCCCCATGAACCCATCAATAAGCCCCTTCTCCTGCATCCTCTCGGCCGCTTGCCGGATGATCCCCTCGTCTCTCTTCACCTTGTCGAGCAGGTGCTTCGACCTGATCTCCGCTATGGTAGCTACGCAGGCCGCGCACCCGAACGGATTCCCTGAGAACGTGGACACGTAGTCCGCCTCCGGGTTCTTGTCCAGCAGCTCTGCTCGCCCGGCCACGAACGCGAACGGCATCCCTCCCGCCGCCGCCTTCCCCCCCACCACGATATCAGGCGCGAGATGGTAGTGCTCGAACCCGAACCAGGTCCCTGTGCGCCCGAACCCGGCCTGCATCTCGTCGAATATGACGATCCCGCCCTTGTGCTGGAGGTTCTTCAACGTCTCGATGAACGACGGCGGATACCATTCGCACCATGGCCCGATGAACGTCTCCAGTAGCACCGCTGTCTTGTCTTCCTCCGACAGCCGCTCGATATGTCCGCACTTCCCGAAGAATGCGCTCTTTGCCAGCCCCCCAGCCCACCCAGCCCCTATCGTGGAGCCATGGTACGACCGCTCATGCGTGAGGACCCTGAACCCGTTGTCAACCGCTATCTTGATTGCACAATCAATACCCTCGGAACCGGTGGAAAGAAGGATATAGCGATCAAGGTAGCGTGGCAGTATGGAGTCCAAAGCCCGATACGTCGCCAGTCTATGCTGCGTTGGAGCGTACCAGCCTGACCACCCTCTACATTTAGCGATGGCATCAGAAACGCTTTGATTGTCGTGCCCGATATTCGCGGTGAGGAGGCCAGAGGTAAAGTCGATGTATCCTGCAACGTGCGCCCCCTTTGCGTTGCGCCATTCAGGAATCTGCTGTCCTAAGTTCTGTACCGAAAGCGGCTCGTAGACGTTAAGCTTTTGCCGGAGTGAAATCATATACCTGACCCCATAGGCGAGGTGAGATTACGATATCAGGAATACCCAATCGCAGGTTCATCACTTGATCCACTACATATTTGTGTAGTGGCCCCTTCTTCCAGTAGACTCCGATGTTGTTGACCTGCTGCGGCGTCTCAGCCCCGAATATCGCCACGTCAGGATCGAGGTGCCACGCCCACCGCACGGCCATCTCTACCACGCTCATATCGTTTTCGTCGGCGATCTCTCGCAGGCCGATGAGGTATGGCTTCGCTGCTTCGATAAACGCTCCGTTACCAACGTTGCCGCGAAGGACGCCGCCATAGGGTTCGGATAGCAGCCCTTGAAGTAGTAAGCTGCGAACGAAGGTTCGCTTGCCAAGTGAACGAAGGACCCTAAGCTCCGCATCCATGCGCCCGTCAAGGATCGACGCCGGTACCTGGATGTTCTTGTACGGCAACGAATGGACCGTTTCCGCTTCCGCCACGTCATAAACCGATACGCCATCCGCGCCCTCCGGATTCAGCTTCGCGATATCCACCCCGATGCAGTAGTACATGATATGGTCGACCCGACTCATGCGCCGCTTGCTCTGCTCGATCAGCGCGAGAATCTTTTCCCTTGGATACGCAGCGTTGTACTTCCCGTTCACCTCGAATGCATCCGGATGCGCTTGTAGATACTTTCCGATGCGCTCCTCGGCCAGCCCGTATTCCGAGGAAGTATCGAGCATGGTGAAGCCCGCACGCCGCGCAGTGGCAAGCAGCGTGTTGGCCTCCGCGTCGGTGAGCATCCCCTTTGTGTTGTTTACTCCGTAATGAACTCCGAGCTGTACTGTTCCTAATGATAGTTTCATACGCGCATTATATCACACATATCTATCGCCGTCGAGAAGTATATTCGCTCCCGCTTCTGCGGATGGTGTAGACGGTGGCAGACCGATGCGTCGTCAACGTCCGCAACTCTGGCGTCCCGGGTGTTGGCCCAGCCGCGCCGAATCCAGCATAGATCCAAGAGGCTACAATCCTATCAACAGAGCCAGCAGGCCATACACCTTTCGCGTGAGGATATGTCAGCGTGGCCGCAGATCGCTTGAATACCGTGTCGATCATCAGGCACCGGTCCCGAACTCGCCCCTCGTAAACGTGGTCCCGTCGTCAGTAAGTGAAGCCTTTTGATCTACCGTATCCCCGGCATCGTTGTACACGTTGATGAGCGCCGAGGTCGTAGCAATCTTGTTTCGCAGCATCTTGTAGATGTAGGCGAGCTTCTGCTCCAGCGTGGTCGTGGCCGCCGGCGCTCCCTGCCCCGGCTCGCCGAACGTATCCACATTCAGCACGTCGAGTAATTCAGTGTTCACCGATGCCTTCTGAGCAGTAGTGAGGTCCATGGTGGAATCCATGGCCGTCGTGGTCATCGCACCGTCAGCGAACCCCGCCACGATGCTCCGACCGCTCGGAACGATCACGTACGCATCACCCACCGCAGGCTGCGTCTCCCATGCAGTATGAACCGTGGCGACCTTTGTCGTCCCGTTGTACGACTGGATAACCCGCATCTGGCCCTTCGCGGTACCAGCCACGATACCGATTGTTGCCCCGACGTAGGTATCATCGACAGATTCGGCCACGTCATTCAATGTAACCGTAGCTGTCCCCGCCGCAACCACCGCACCATCGTTCAGCGACAGGAAGCCCCCATCTGCGAAGATGATATACGTCGACCCTGCGACTGGCAGCGTCCGCCATTCGCGGTTCACGATAGCGACTTTGGTAGTCCCGTTGTATTCGATAATCCTTCGGCTCTGCCCAGCCCCGGCCCCGCTGTCAATCAGGACGATTCCAGGATCGTAGTAGTTATCCACCGAAGACTCGCCCGCCGCAAGCTCGATGCTGTTATTCAGCGCCGATACGACCGTGCCCGACGTGATTTCGTTCCCACCAACGGCCCGAAGAATCCTGCCTGCCGATGTAGCGATATTGTGCGTGGCACCTGTAAGAATCTCATCCCATACATAGTTCGCTATCGCCGAAAGGAGCGTCACCCCGGTCAGTCCGAGAACGTTTATCGCAATCGAGGTGGTCGCGGTCAGCACAGACTGCACAGCCACGATGAGAGACGTAGTGGATATCGCTATTGAAGTGGTCGCCACAAGTACCGACTTCACCCCTGCCAGCGTCGAGGTCGTGTCAACGTAAATCTGCCCGAGGACGCGGCCTGCGGTTCCGACGCCGTACGCACCGGGGACGGCGTTCAGCAGCGGGTCTGCCGCGCCGCCCGCCGCTTCGAGGTAGGCTCCCGCGATGCCGATGGTTGAATGCTGCGACAGCGGTTCGTCCCACACTGCTGCGGCCATATCACCGGGCGTATACCCTGCGCCGGCTCCGTAGAGGTAGGCGCCCGCGACTCCGACCGTCGAGTGCTGCGATAGAGGCTCATCCCAGATCGCGTTCGGCATGGAGGCGAGCTTCACCATGATCGATTCCGTATCGACCATGAGCGAGTTCACGCTAACAAGCAGCGATGCCGTGCTGACAAGCACCGAGGCGATCCCGGTTCCTACGTTCGTCCACGTCGATGCCGCTATCACATTCAGATGCGACACGTTCGAGAGCAGTGAAGAAGTATCGACGTATATCTGCCCGATCACCCGCCCCGCCGTGCCTACTCCGTAAGCTCCTGGTACTGCGTTCTCCAGAGGATCGAGCGTAGTTAGATAGATCGTGTTCGATAGCGTGCTCTTTACGGCTACAATCGTTGATGCGGCGATATTGTGGCCCCAGACCGCGCTTGCCATGGAGTCGATGGACCCCACCTCGCCGAACGTGCCCACCGTCACATGCGATGCCCTCACCACGTCCCACACCGAGCTGGCCACGGACAGGACGCCCGTGTTGATGGCGATGGTGTTCGACAGCGTGCTATGCACTGCGACAAGCATCGAGGTGGAAGTTGTATGCCCCCAGATTGCGCTGGCAAGAGATGCACTCGATCCAAACTCCAGCGTCCGCACGGCAACCGAGTTTACCCCGATGGCGATAGAAGTCAGGTCCCTCATCGTCGAAGCCGAGAATACGCTAATCTGCGCCAGCGTGGAAGCTATGCCGATTGCCGTGGAAGCGTTGAATATAACCAACCGCGACGCAACCGATGACGTGTTGCGCAGTACGGACGCCGTGGAGATGACAAGCGAGTTGACGTTGATCGCGATGGAAGTAAGGTCGCGGATGGTCGAAGCGGAGAACACACTTATCTGCGCGAGCGTCGAAGAAACGTTTATCGCTATCGAAGTTGTGCCGGCTTTGATGTTGACGATGTTCGAGGCAAGCGTCCCATACGTCGCGTCCCATGCCTCTGGTTGGACAACATCGAAATATTCCCAGCCTGGTAGCGTGTCTGTATACTGATATGAAAGACGATAGTGCCCCACGGCGTCGAGCTGAGATGCTACGAGCTGAATGGATGCATACCCAGCAGCGACGAACACAACGTCATTTGTCCCACCCGACTGAACAGTGATATCGAGTTTCGTCGTGTCGTTGAATAAATCAACGGCAACAGTGTTACAACAAAGAGAGAAAGCATCCGTTATGACGGTGTTGCCCGTGCTTCCCCAAATGACAGGACCGAACAGGAGCGACGCATCTGTATCGTATTTCAGGTCCAACCCTCGGCCCTCCGGCTACAGTATCACCCCTACCCTAAACAGATTCAACCACCCGCCTTCTTGCGCATATAATGCATCATCGCCTGCGGGACGATGGAGCCGGCTGGCTCTCCCCCGGTCGACTTGAATGCCAATAAATGTGCGGCGAATGCGGCTGCGCCACTGACATTCGTTTGAGCGATTATGTCTTCCGCAGCACCCGTCAGAATGCGATAGAAATACGTCCCTCCACCATTCGCTGCTGTCAATACTGTAGCGGCCGTTCCACCTATTACCTGACTTGAGAATGTCCGGTCACCGCTGCCTGTCATGAAGCAAGCGACTACAGCCTCATCATCCCCCGTCGTACTATCAGCGCCAGTCGCCCATGGGCTTGCATCCCATGCCCCGCTACCTGTTGCGGTAAACTCTCGCGTCACCGTGTCACCGGCATCTGGTGTGAATGATACGGCCCATATCGACAATGTGGCGGCAGCACTCCCCGTAACGGTTATCGTTGTAGTGGCACCGGCATTCGTGGCAATGCACCATCCCACCCGCATGACCGAGTTATTCGAGTCGAGTTCGGTGAGAAGCGTGTAAGTATTCCCTGCTGAATCTGCTATGGCATTGATCGTGACGGCTGAATCGTTGGAGCAGGCAAAGACAACAAGCAAATCTCCGACGGCCACGTTCCAGTTATCAGTGCTGGTAATCGCTGCCGTGTATTCTGAATCAACTAGTTGCGCTTTGTAGACTATCGCCATAGCTCACCCATATATCATCACCCACGGCGTCGCGGCTGTTTCTCCCCGCAAGGGATGCGGATAGATCAGTTCCGAATATCCCGGCATCTGTGTTTGATCGTGATAGTCTCTTCCTTCAACAATCATATAATCCTGTCGCTCACAATCTCCATATGAATCATTGATCTGCGCATCTATCGCAACTGCATCTACCGTATTATTCCACTGATAGAATGGTTCCGATGCCTGCGTCGAAGCAGTACCCGTAGGGAATGTAGACCAGTCTATATTGTCGATCCCCCTACCGATCTGATCGCGGCCGGGCCAGCCCTCCGTATCGCTTCCACCGTCCACATTATCTAAAGGATTGTCAGCAGCTATCAACCCGCACCACGTATAGTCATAACAAGCCCTCGCGGCGACCAACTGTATTCTTTGTCCCCATTTCGCATCGAACGTATTATCATGCACAACGCCAGAGCCACCACGACAACACACCGCACGCCAAGAACTGCCACTACCAGTTCCATCATAGCTGAATGTATTATCATATACTTCCATCCATCTGGATGAGCGTTTGTCTTCTACCGAATCGCATCCATGGCAGCCCATTTCATTATTTCCATCATCCGTTCCCTTGGCCGTGTTATGACGGAAAACCCAACAAACGCCCTGATAAGAATCCATATACCCATCAGTGAAATCTGCCCCTGTGAAATCGCAATCCTCTATGTAAAGAACACCCGTTGCCGTGGCTATGGGCGTCGCCTGATACCACTTGTTTTCCAGTGTGATGGCATTCGCCACGACGCCAGTATTGAAGTCGCCGGTCCATGTACAATGATCGATCAGACCATATGTCCGTTCCCTGACGCTGATACAGTAGCCGCCCAGATCGTTGAACGTAATGTGATGAATGCGTATTTGCCGTGCATCATCGCAATAGATTGCAGCGGGATAATAGGTTTGGCCCGTGAACGTGATTCCGCTGATTTCGCAAAGCCCGGTACTGAACGACTCCACATAGAACCCACAGTGCGCCCATGTCGCGGTGAGGTTCAGTTCGATGTTCGTCACACCCTGTCCCGCACCAGTTATCGTGATGGCTTTCGTAACACTTACGCAAGGTCCGGCATCAGCCCACGAAACGCTTCCGGCGGGTAGTGTTACCGTGTCACCGGCGCTCGCTGCATTAATTGCCGTCTGGATGTCTGCTGCCGATAGTGATGCTGCTGCTATGGTCGCCACAGAACACTCTCCTCAACCAAGCGCAGAATCGACAACGCTGTTCACCGCTTCCAGCGCCGTCCGGTACTTCGGGTCCAGCGTAGGGTCCGTCAAGATCGGCACCACCAGCGCCTTGAACGCCTCCCACCTCACCGGGTCCAGCGTGATCATGTTCACCGGCTGCGCCACAAGTGAGTTGAGAAAGGCGAGAGCCTCGACTTTCGTCATGTCCTGCTCCTTGAAGGTGGGGCGGCGCGACTGCTCGTGTATGCCGCCCCGAAGGCGTTACGCCGGCGGCTTAGGCGCCGTGTACGTGTACCCCAGCACCGCGCTCGCCACCATGCACACGAGCGCTCCCCCCTGCACGTACCACGCCGGCTCCGCGAAGAACGTCCACACCAGGCCGAACCCTCCGAACAGGATCGTCAGGATGTAGAAAATCCTCGCCTTCCAAACATCGCTCATCCAGCACCTCCTCGCAGAAAATCCTTGAAGCGGACAACGCCATTATTGGTGCTTCGCCTTCTCAGATTCAAGCCACCGCTTGATGATCGCGATTATCTCGTCCGCAAGCACCTGCGGCCCGGCCTCCCCTGCCTTGTCGATCATCAACCCGTCTATCAAATGCGGCACGTCGATGCACCCGATCATGTCAGTGAAGAAAGCCCTGAACCCGTACGCCCCTTGTGGATACTGCGGCCCCACGTCCAGCCGGTCCACCTCGATGCTCTTCAGCGTAGGTATCGCGGCCTCGATCCTGTTCATGTCGCACTTCAGCCCGCCCACTACCGTCTTCATCGGATCATCCTCTCTATCCGCCCCGTCAGCGTGGCGCACCGCCCCTGTAGCTCCATGCAGTGAGAGTCCACGTCCCGCACATGCCGCTCCAGCGCGTCCACCTTGTTGCGCATGGAGAAGAGCATAGCCTTATACTCATCGAGATCGCGGCGAAGCTTCTCAACGTCTGTCATAGATCGTCTCCCTCTTCTTTGGCTCGAGCATATTCTGCTGACGCAGGTAATCATACAATCCCGTTATCGGATGCCGGTTGTAGTAGGTAAGGAGCAGCGCGTCAGCCCTGTCCGGCGATCTCCCGATGCGTTTCTTGAAATCCTTCTTCGGCTCGATCTTGCGCCTGCCCTTGACATCGTAGTCATACTTCCGCCCCGCGAGTTCTTGCATGAGTATCGGATCGTTCGGTATATCCGCTTCGTCGATAGGAAAGGTGAACCACATTTCGTCGCCCGCCGAGGTGTACGAGTCTTTATCCTGCGATGCGCCGCCGAAGTTGATCGGCAGCACCTGCGCCCCAAGCTCGCGTAGCCTATCGGTGACACCACCGCCCACCCCGTCATCATCAACCTTGACTACCACCGATGCGTCATGCCCGGCCAAGTCCCAAGCCTCCATCGCTGTCTGCTGAGTATCCTGCCCTGAAAACTCCCGCTTGTCTATCGTCTTCAACCCGTGCCGCTTGTACATCACCGTCAAGTCGTCCCCGAACCGAGCCACGTCTACTCCTATCTCGATGGCCCCCTCAGCCTCAATATCCCTATCCATAGCGCCACGTATCGAGGTCCTCGACATAACAGCATTCTGCCCCTGCGCCCGTGGCTGCCCGCCCCAGATATGCTCGGCCTGGTCCGGGTCGCGCTTGTAGTCCTCCTCCATCTCCTTCTGCAGCTCGCCCGTCCACCATGGATTGTCCTTCTCCCCGGGGTCCAGCCATACCACCACCGAATCGTCACGAGCATGGCGCACAAGCCGCTCGTATACCGGGTCCGCTTCCTCCTCGCGGTTGAATGAGAACCATAGTTCGCTCTTCGCTTTGCGGATGGTGGGGAACAGCATGTCCAGCGAATCGTTGCTTACCGCCGACGCCTCCTCTACCCAGCACACGTCGATATCTTCCAGCCCCTTGATCGCCAAGGAAGCCCGCATATCCTTCAACCCACGGAAGTAGAACATAGAGCCCCGTGGCGACTTGATGTATTCCTTCGTCGGCGTCCAGCCCTCGTATCGTAGCCGCTCTACCGTCTGCTGTACCAACCGATACACTGACTCTTCAAGCGATAGCTGTATCTCCCGTGTGCAGAGTACCCGTATCTTTTCTCGTTGTGCCCGCTGGCAGAGTAGAGAAGCGATGGACCAGGACTTCGCCCCAGCCCCGCGCCCACCGTAGCACACCTTGATCCTTGACTGCCTGCGGAACGCCTCCAGCTTCGGAGCCACCCGCTCCCGTTCCTGCTGTAGCGCTGCCCGTATGAGGCCGCGTTCCTCAGCTACCGTTAGAGCCATTTCGTTTCTTGACAAGCGCGTCGATGTACGCCTGCCGCTGTTCGTAGGTCATCTCCTGCACAGGATCGACAGCACCGGTATGCTCAATTGATTGCGTGTCTTTCCAGCCAAGTTGCTTCAAAGAGAAGATACAACCCGTGGTGGTATTAGGCTTCCCCGACAGCATGAGCCGTTCCAGCCCGGCTTCCTTTTTCTCGATACACAATTTTATAGCGTCGGACAACTCCTCTAACTCATATAGTTGTGAGCGATGCACGCGGTTCAAGAAAGCAAACTCTGTGAGAATAGGAATGTCATTCGCGTCGATATATTTCAGTAACGCGTCGAGCAGGTTTTCTCTCGCGGTCGGCGTCCACCGTGTTACTGGATGACCCACTTTCCGCTTTGCTTTCTTCTTCGCCATAGCACCGCTAACCTAATCCGTTATGAGGCAAGGATTCAAGCCTTCTCATCCTCCCCCAGCACGCCGAGCATCTTGCGTATCCGCTTCGCCGCCTCGGCCATCCTGGTACTCGCGAGGCTGTAGACCTTCTTGTTTTGGCACCCCATAGCGTCGCCGAGGATAGTCAACATCATCGCGAGCTCCTGCGATTCTGCCTTCGTCACTTCAGCGCCTCCGTTACCTGCGCGTTCACGTTCCTGTTCGCGCTCCGCGTCATCTCCGCCACCATCCGCAGCTTCGCCTCGGACTTCTGGAGGGCTACCATCTCCTTGTAGATGTCGCAGAGTTCCGCTTTCAGCGTGAGGATGGCGTGCCTGTCCTCGGCCCTCGCCGCCTTCAGCTTCGCCATCTCTGGCTTGCGCCACTCGATGAACGCCATCATCGTGTACCAGACGAAGTGAGCCAGCAGCGCCCCGCAGAACGGCACTACGAGCCAGAAGGCGATATTGCCATAGCCAACCAAGATGCCATCAGAAAGTAGGCGAATCATTGCTTCCTACCCTTTCTCATGAATGCCGCCAACTGTTTTGCTAAATCTTTGGCTATATCTGGTAAGAATTGAATGACGGCATATTCATCCGCAACTGTTCCATAATCGGATACAAAATAATGATATATCTCTGCTGTCTCATGTTTACTGTCGAGAGGATAATCGACCTTTATATGAATCCTGAATGCATAATGAGCCGCAATCAATGGATCAATTGTATTCCTCATTTCTTCACTTCCCTCCGCATTATTGCTATCCTTAAGTTTATATGCCCCAACCATACCCACCACCACCACTTGAACCACAACCACGGATTTACTTTCCCTTCTCCATTACAAAAGTCGCATCGCTCCCATGGCCCACCACCTAGGCCTTTCCATAATACGGCCTCATATTCACCTCCGTCGCCATTACACGATGGACATCTCATTTCTTTACCTTCCGCGAGACAAACCAATCACAAGCGAAGTCCTGATTGCGGTCGCGGCAGAGAATATCCTCATACTCTCCGCCATACTTTATCTGCCCATGAACGGGGTGTTTCTCAACATATACAACTGGCGTCCGATTTCTCTTTGGCGATCCGCAACGATCAGGTGGGCAACCTATATCACTACACGGCCAGATTTCCAGATATTTGCAGTCCTTGCAGAATACGTCACTCATCGCTTATCTCCTCTTTTTACGCATTTGCGTCTAAATGTCAAGAAATGATACCTTTTTGTCATCAAACAGCCCTTGACTTCACTTTCCGCTGCTAGTACGTAGTAATGAGAGGGTATCAAGGGATTATTCCCTTCATGCGCCTCTTCCCCTTCACCACTTCGTTGCCTTCCATAGCGTATTCAATCCAGCAGTAAGCGCGATCATTATCGCCAGTACACAGTGAGAAATGAGAACCGCAAGCCACCATTTATCTGAATACCATCCGACCAATATCGGGCCAGCCCAAAACATCGTCGCATAAAGCATGATAAATAAGGCAGTAACGATGCCACGCGCAATCACTGTTCCTGCTTTCATCGCCCTATCACCTCCCCCCGCAGGTTAAAGTACGCCGCCTTCCAGAACATCGCCGCTATCCACTCAACTGCCTAAAAATCATCTCTGCGATTTGAGGGACAATCGAATTGCCGAGTCCGCGCAGTCTGTCCATCCTTTCGGGTATTTCATCATCCATTCCCATTCCGATGGGTGAATTTTCCTTGACCCAAACATCGTTCCCCTGTAGGGATTCCCGCTGCCGCCCAATTCCTGCCAGGTACCCCCCCAATGATCTGTTCCCACTTGTGGCGTATACATTCGGCAACCCGGGTGTTTCATCATGCTCGGCATTCGATGATTCGCTTTCGTTGTTGGGGTAGCAAAGAATCCAGATACGGTTCCTAATATGGGGTGCGCCGACGAACGACGCCGGTATGCAATCCCATTCAGAACTATACCCGATCTCGGCCAATGTTCCGAGAATAACTCCAAGCCCCCCGCTAAGGAGCATTGGCGAGTTCTCCATGATTGCGAATCGCGGTCGTATCTCGCCAATGAGTCTGACATATTCTTTCCAGAGCGACGAACGGGTTCCATGAATACCTACCTTTTTCCCCGCACTTGAGATGTCCTGACATGGGAATCCCCCCGATAAGATATAATCGCCTTTTGGTAATCCTCGTATTTGGCAAATATCACCGAGAGAGATTGCGTCAGGGAATCTATGTTGATAGAGTTTGACACACCATGGTTCAACCTCGGAAAAGTAGTGATTTTCAAATCGCCATCCCGCCCAGTATGCTCCAAGTGCGAACCCTCCAATCCCGCTGAAGAGGTCAAGGTAATTCACTTCGCCTTCTCCATCAACTCCAACCGCTCAGCATGCGCCATGAAATAGGCCGCCTTCCAGAACATCGCCACGCTGTCGGTGCAGGAACCGACGAAGGCACCAGCGATGAAGGCCAGAAGACACGCCAGCGTCACGAGGCACCAAGTGCGGGTGGTCACTTGGTTGCCTCGGTTACTTTAACAATCGCGACATTGAGTTTCTCCGATAACTCAAGATAAATGCGTCGTCGCACAGAGAGTAACGCGAAATCCTGAGCACGATTCAGACACCATTGCCGCAAGTCTGTTAGCGCTGCAAACATATCTGGCGCAGCAGCGATTAGGCGGGCATCGGCGTGGCAGTTATTGCCAAGTATTTGTATTGGCGCATTGGGATCGCGATAGACATACATCTCTTGGATGCCATCTCCGGTGTAACTCTGGATATCCGTGCGCCCCGTTTTCCACGGCCCCGGTGTGTGGTTATTCATCCCTTCATCTCCCAACCTTGCCCGGCATGAGGTTCAAAGACATATGAACACTTATCGCAACATATTTTTGCCCCCCAACACCATGAAATAAGTATGATTTCATGTAGACACTGGGGACAAAGCACGACGGTTTGTTCTGTTATCGCTATCATGCCTTTCTCCTCTCAGCGGGCACCACCTCGGTAGCGACGGCAACTTACCGCGAGCGCAGGGAATCTTCTTCCCACCCGATAGAAACCCAGTCCCGTCAGCACCTGCCCAGCATTCCCACCAAGGGTATAAGTCTTTCCAAGACCACCTGCACGTAGCGCATGTTTCAGGGAGCTTTTTCATTTACCCCTCCGTTCATATGGTACAAGGGTGCCATCGCATAGTTCTTGCAAAGAAGGGTGGCTATTCCAATTCCAATAATGCGCCGAGACTTTCGTATACCACACCTTGCTGCATTTTTCGCATCTCCAAGGACCACGCCAATCATCGACATTTGGCACGCACTTGGAAAGGATGGAGTCGAGCATATCGGCCACTTCGCCACAGCCGATATCCTCAAATCTGTCTTCGCGAAATGCATCCCTCAATATCTCAATCTCCTGCTTCAAGTCATTCATCACTTCCTCCTTTACACGCCAGCGTGAGGATGCAGAGGTGCCGGGTAGGCCCGCTGTCGTCACTCACCGGGAGCCTCCTTACATCAGATCGGCTGGCACGTTGAACTCCTGCCGTCTGCATTCATCCATCGCGTCGAATATGAGTAGTTGGCCGCTAATCAGTTTTACATACTCATCCCGCGCTTCATTCGGCGTCACGCCGGTTCCAAAGTTGGAAAGTAACCCAGCGACATTCACTCTCATCTCGGCACCATGCAGGGAACATCCATACCATGGCGGCTTAGGATAAGACCACAGGTCGATCTTCTTGTTGATTACCGATGCGAACTCTTCAAGCTTCATGATTCTCCTCCTCCATCACGGCACGGGCGGCAGCTACAATCTCGCGCCCCTCGTGGCAATTCTTACAGTCGATATCCTCGGGGCAGAACTGCTCATCCATCCACGTCACGCACCGTCTCAGCACGGAGAGCAGGGAGTCGTAGTCGGAGGCAAGTACATATTTCTCACACCCACTGATAAATGTTGCGGTCCGGTTGCTGTCAGCGCAGTCTTCCATCGCGTTGCTCGCGTTCCATCGCTTCACACCCACCTCACGCCTCCTTGGGGTACTCGCGCTCGGCCGCTTCAATGATTTGCGCTTGCGTCATCGCCGGTGAGACGCAACCGGTAATCCACCCGGCGTAGTATGCTTTGACTGCCGCCGCCCGCTCCCGCTCGCGGACCTCGGCGAGAGTGTAATACTTCTCCTCCGACAACAGACCGTCTGGTCGTCCGCCTATATACCCCATGGCTATCCCTCCTCCTTCGGCGGCTCCCCGGCCGAAGCGAGCGCGGCGTCGAGGCCACAGGTGCAGGTGCCGTTGTCGTATTCGCTCACCGCGCACATGAGATTGCAGCCGGGCTCGTGTCTGCCGTATCGCCGTAGCGCCTCCACCAGCGCCCGCCGGTCCTCGGCGATGAGGGAGAGGATGCGGTCAGCCACCTGGTCTGCCGTATCTACGTCCTCGCGGAAGGTCGCCCACATTCCCTTTATCTCGTCCCGGAGCGTCATCCCTTCCTCCCCTGTAGAAAAGCGTCGCGGCGCTCCGTGAACCCCGGCTCGCACCACCAGTCGTCATCCTCGGTCCATTCAAGTAGCGTTACTGCCTCGCCCAACGCCTCCCGCAAACGGGCGCACTCGGCCTCGCTTTCCCTCAACGCTTCCGTAAGCCGTAGTCGCCAGTCTTCGGTTGCAGCCTCGGCCTTCTCTGCCCTCTCCAGCGCGATGTCCCGCTTGTAACCGTGAGACCGAACCGCCGCCTCACACTCGGCAAGTTCAACCACAATTTGTCTCGCAGTTTTCAGCCATCTCGGCGACGGCTGGTCGCCAGCTACCTTCGGCTCATAACCGTCGAGCAATAGGTTCCAATCCTTCGCTGTCACGGCTTGCCTCCCAGCTTCGCCTCAAGCGCGGCGAGCAGCTTCGCATTGCCTGTCTCGTCCAAGTACCACGCATAGCCGTCCCGGTAACGCTCCAGCGCCTCCCTCGCCTGCACCAGCAGGGGGTCGGGGCCGACAGTATCGCGGTACGACGGGCACCCAATTTGATGCCACGGGCCGGGCTCCCATCGGCAACGCCCGCATCCGTACGCGCATTCTCGGTCACCCGCCGGGTACTCGGGGCCTCGCGCCTTCTCGGCAGCGATGAGGGCGAGGATGGCGTCGGCAAGTTCAGCAGTGTCTTTGTCGACATCGCCCCAGATATATTCGCGTGCCTTCCACTTCTTGATTGCCACCATCACCCGTTCTCGCAGTCCGCTGTCGTCCATACTCACCTCCTCAAGTCTTCCGGATCTGTTGCTTGCGCTGTAAACGGTTCATCACCGGTCATCATCATGCCGGCAGCGCAGTCATATTTTACGAATACGAATTTCGATCCGACCGATGAGACAACGCCGCGCTGACAATCAGGATGGGTGACATCCCCGTTGGCATGATGAGGCACATAGAGAACGCGCATACCGTGGCTAAATTCTGATAGCTTGCTCATCCCTCTCACCTCCTCACGTAAAGAAAGCCGGGGCCTACACGCCGCGCCTATATATGCGGCCATCGCCTCCGTGATGAGTTCCGTCTAGGAATATAATTACGGTCACTCATCCCCTATGCCCTCGGCCCCGGCATAAGCACAAAGTTGGTGGCCGGTGTCTCTGACCATGCACCCCTTGGAGACGACAAGGCATGGACTCCACCGGTTCGCTCGCGCAAGCAGGCCACCACCACGGCCCTTAGCAAGGATCATCGCGCCGCCGTGCACGGCTACGCTCCCCCTGCAAGCAGCGTCACTCCGCCGGTCAAAGCCAGCGGTCGAACGCCGCATCATCGCTTCACCACGCTCAGCCGCCCCAGCCGCCACTCAGTCCCACCCAAAACACCCGCAGTAGAACCGGTCGAACTCTTTGTCCGGGTGATACTCAAAGAACGGTAAACACCAGTAGGAATCTGTTGTGGTAGGTATCCCTGCGCGAGGACCTTCGTGCCTGCAACTGCACTTCGCCTTGCGCCCTTCGAGCCCATGGTTCCCCTTCACCATACGGTCCAATTGCAGAGCTTCTGGTTTACCTGCATGGACAACACACGCCGGCTTCCCATCTCTCGTTATCGCCGGCGCAACGCATCCGCACTTCATCAGCGGATATTCCTTTGTCTCGTCAACCGGCATCTTCCCATCGCGAAACAGTGTCTCGTTGCTCATTTCCCCTTCTCCTTCCTCTCGATGCTCAACTTGCCCAGCCGCCACTGGAGGTACCACCGACCCGTTAGATGCAGAATCCACCCGATAGGTACCAAATGCTCAGGATAGACAGTGGTGTACAGGCGCGGCATCAGGCGTCCTCTTTCGTGCGTTCTTTGCATAACTTAGCCCGCGCCCGGTGTCGCGCAGCCGACTCCTCCTCACGCTTGGCCTCACGCATATGATAACCGGCGTTCCATGAATAGGACTTCGCCTGATTCGCTTTTATGTGTTCGGCACGCGTTGCCTCATCATGCATACGCTCTGCTATGAGTTGCTTACAACGTTCCTCAGCTTCCTCCTTTGTTGCGTATGCTTCGTCTTCCCGAACGACATGATGGTCGAAAGTCAAATACTCTACTTTCCTACCCTTGGAAGTTTCCTCAATCCGAACCTCGTCCACCGTCTCTTGTTCTGCGCCAGAAGTAAATTCATACTCGGTTTTGGTTCCTCTTGGCTCTTCATAACCGCGCCGACAGTAATCACACGGAAGTTCAATCTTGTCGTCGTTTCCGAGAATAAGAGTGACGCACCGTTTCCCGTAGCAAACAGGGCACGTCTTTGTTACCTCGCTCATCCCGTAATGAGCCGACCAAAATATGTCACCTACCTTCAACATGATCACTCCTCCTCATCCTTCGCAGCGCGGCACAGCGCCAGCGCGAACACCACCACCAGGAGCCAGCCGATGAACCACCACATCAGCGCAACTCATATTTTCGTATGATGGTTCCCTCAGGAACATGAAAGATATATTTACCTTTCCAAGTTTCAGTCATCAAATATGGTTGTTCGTCCTCGTCCATGATAATTCTACACCACGTGGCGGGAGCTTGTATTCGAAACCAGCCTACGTGTTCATTTTCCCGTACCCAAGCAAATAAATATTCTGTGTCTTTTATTGTCCCGCATCCAAGGAAGAATGAACCTTTCGACTCGCTATCGTTAAACAACGATCCGAGTTCATATCGGTGCCAGTCCTCACAACCCATAAGAGCAATGAGCATCACCAGCGCCAGCCACCGTAGTAATTTCCTCATTTTGGCTCTCCTCTCAGCATCCTGAGTGCTTCCTTGAGAGCATTCTTTTCTCGTTCGAGTTCCTCGCACCGCTCTTCGAGCTTCCTTATCTTTTTCTCGTTCTCCTGATTTTCCAAGTACAACATCTTCACCTGAGAATAGATAGGCGGAGGATAATCGCTTGCATCTCGATTCTGCATATCTCACTTCTCCCTTCGCGTGTAGTACAGAATGACGAGCACCATCCCGAGGTTCACACCTATCATCGTCGCCATGACGGCTCCATCTACGACGTTTCTATCGATGAAGGACCAGACCATACTTGTAAAGCAGAGGACGAATGTGATAATCGGGAAAATGATCACGAGCCGACCCCAGTTCACGTCTCGCAACCAGTTCATGCCCTCCCCCTTGTTCCCGGTTTGGCGGCACCGGGTCTGCTCCACAACGCTTGTCAGTTCGGGACTGCACGGGAAGTTCCATCACCGCACCCAGTGACAGGACTATGCCCGATAAAGAACGTGGCTCGCCCCGCCGCCACGAGGCCGCCATATCGCAACCCGGTTTGTCCAACGGACACCGGGAAGTCGATCATGTGATTACCTCGCGGAACTCTTCGACGTTCATTACCTTCGCACCCACACCACCGGGGATTACCATGAACTCTGAACGTCGTTTCCTGTCTTCTATAACTTTCCTCGCTGCTTCTTCTACCGATTCGGCCAACACGTAATATGCCCATACTTCTTGTGGCCCTACCGAGTCGCGTTTCGGCCACGCCATGTAGTCCATCTCTACTTTCCACAGTTTCATGCTACACCCCCGGCCACCGGCGCTTCCCCTCGGCGAGCAGGAACGCTCCGATGGCGAACAGCACCAGCACGAAGCCGGCCAGCACACCGGCAGCGATGTACAGGAAGTCAAGCATCATCTTCCTCCTCGTCTTCCATCAGCTCGTCCTCGAACCGACTCAGCAGCGCGTGAAGCAGGCCCACTATCGACAGCGTGCTGCCGGTCTTGTACCAGGTCGCCCGGTCTTCCTTGTCCACCCATGCGCAGAGCAGGCACCGGGTATCCTGCGCACCCAGCAGGTTCGCCGCTATCTCGCCTACAGTAAGAGGCTCGTCAGTCATGGCCGCTCCCATCCGCACTTCGCGCATACGTGCGCCGTGCTCCGATACTTCGCTCCGCATCCGCCGCAGGTCCACGCGAGGTCGTCGCTCGCCTTCGACGCCGGCACGTACTTCGAGCCAGTCGTGAGATAGTCCTTCCACCGCAGCGCCGGCCCCAGGAACGTCGCCGGGTGCATCACGTACTCCAGCTCCTTGCC